>JALWJP010000099.1:323-14361 GCA_026997215.1 Nanobdellati archaeon | reverse complement strand
GGTAAAGAGAAAAGGATGTGATATTTCACATACATGTTATGGTTAAAAAATATAAAAACTTTTAAAATTATCGGCATAAAATAAGGTTAAGTAATTATTTGGAATTCTGAGGTGGTTTTTATCAATTTAGAAGATTCCAGGTTAAAGACAGGAACAACGACAGTAGGTTTAATATATAAAGATGGCGTGATTCTTGCAGCTGATAAAAAGGCTACTATGGGTTATTTGGTTGCATCCAAAGAAGCAGAGAAAGTACATCATGTCATAGATGCGATAGGCATGACTATTGCAGGTAGTGTTGGTGATGCTCAAGCCATGATTCGATTATTAAGGGCAGAATTAGAGTTATATAAATACGAGCACGACCATGTAACTGTACGTGCAGCAGCTACTTTATTAGCCAACATATTAAGATCTTCCTATAAAAGTTTTGTTCCAGAACTTGTTCAACTTATTGTAGGCGGTTATGATACTCAACCAAGACTTTTTAGTATTGATGCAGCAGGAGGCATAGATGAAGCTTCTGAATATACTTTTAGTGGATCAGGATCTGTTATTGCTGTGGGTGTTTTGGAGGATGATTATAAACCAGGTATGAATGAGAAGGAGGCTATAGAATTAGCAGTGAGGGCTGTTAAGGCAGCAACAGAAAGAGATTCTGCCAGCGGTGGTAAAGGTATAGATGTAGCTATAATGGATAAAAAAGGTTTTAGGAGATTACCTAAGGAAGAAGTAAATGCAATACTTTCTAAATTGGTTAAGTAAACTTATTTTTCTTTCCATATTTGTATAATTTTAGAAGGATGAAATAATGGAGAACGACGAAATGAGTTTAGAGAATGTAAAAGAGATGATACCCAAAGAAGCTAAACCTTTCAAACTAGTATTTGAAGGTCCAGATCTTGTTATTTATACAAAGAATAAGAAGTTCTTCTTAGAGGGCACGCCAAAACTTAAAGAATTAACTAGAATATTAAGAAAACGCATTCATGTAAGACCTGATCCTTCTATTTTATTGCCGCCTGAAGAAGCAAAAAAAATAGCATTGGAGTTGATACCTGAGGAGGCAGAGGTTAAAGAGATTCTTTTTGAACCAGAGTTTAGTAAAATGATAATTTTTGCGAAGAAACCTGGTGTGGCTATTGGTAAAGACGGGGAATTAAGTAAAGCATTAAGAGAAAAAACTAATTGGTATGTTGAAATAGTAAGAGTGCCTCTTATACCTTCTGCAGTAGTTAATAAAGCTAGAGAGATCATTCATGAAGAAAGAGCTTATCGTAAAAAGTTTCTAGAGAAAATAGGGGAAAAGATTCAACTTAAAAAAGGAGGAAAAAGCGTAGGATGGGTGAGATTAACTGCTCTTGGAGCATTTAGAGAAGTAGGAAGGTCCGCTTTACTTTTACAAACCAAAACATCTCGTGTCTTATTGGATTTTGGAGCAGGTATGAGTGCTTCTAATAAATTCCCTCACACTGATGCACCAGAATTTCTTATAGATAATTTGGATGCTATTGTTCTTACTCATGCTCATATGGATCACTGCGGTATGATACCTTTATTGTACGAGTATGGTTATAAAGGTCCGCTTTATTTAACCGAACCTACTCGTGATTTAATGGTCCTTTTACAACTAGATTATATAGATGTGTCTCATAAAACCGGAGAATCTCCACCTTACACTTCCAAAGGTATAAAACAAGCACTACGTCACTCTATAACTTTAGATTATGGAGAGGTGTTTGATATTACTCCTGATATGCGTCTAACTTTCCAAAATGCAGGTCATATTTTGGGAAGTGCCTCAGTTCACTTACATATAGGAGAAGGATATCATAATTTAGTTTATACAGGTGATATAAAATTTGGTCCTACTCGCATGTTAGAGCCAGCTTTTACTCAATATTCTAGAGTTGAAAGTATGGTTATAGAAAGTACTTACGGAGGTAAAAGCGATATATTACCTCCTTTGAGAGAGGCAGAAGAAAATTTAATTAAAGTAATTAATGAGACTATAGAAAATAAAGGGAAAGTTTTAATTCCTGTTTTCTCAGTAGGGCGAAGTCAAGAGGTTATGGTGGTATTAGCAAATTATAAACAACAGAATCCTGATTTTAACATACCTGTTTATTTAGATGGTATGATCTGGGATGCAACAGCTATTCATACTACTTATCCAGAATATCTTTCTCGTGCATTACAGAGACAAATATTGCATTATGGCTATAATCCTTTTGCCGATGAAATGTTTATTGAGATCAAAAATCCTACAGATAGGAAAAATGTTATTGATGAAGGTGACCCAAGCATTATTCTTGCTACTGCAGGAATGATGAATGGTGGTCCTGTTTTAGAATATTTTAAGCATTTAGCAGTGGATGAGAAAAATACGCTAATATTCATAGGGTATCAGGCGCAAGGAACACTAGGTTCAAAAATTCAAAAAGGTATAAAAGAAGTTTCCTTAACGGATAGAGAAGGGAAAACCCATGCTATAGATATTAAAATGAGAGTAGAAACTGTTGAAGGTTTTTCAGGACATAGTGATAGAAGACAATTATTGGCTTATTTAGGTAATTTAACATCAAAGCCTAAAAAACTTATAATAAATCATGGAGAACCCAAGAAAAGTTTTGAATTGGCTTCTGCAGCCAATAAACTTTTCAAAATGGAAACATCAGTTCCTTGGAATTTAGAAAGTGTGAGGTTGAGGTAATGAGAGTTATTGCTGATTTACATTTACATTCTAAGTATAGCAGAGCAACTTCAAAAAACATGGATTTGGATAATCTTTCCCACTGGGGTAAAATAAAGGGTTTGAATCTTTTAGGCACCGGAGATTTCACACATCCTGAATGGCTTAAAGAATTAAAAAATAAATTAATAGATATAGGAGAAGGCATTTATGAATATAATGACATGAAGTTTATGCTTCAAACAGAAGTTAACAATGTGTTTGAGCACGATAGCAAAAGAAGACAAGTTCATAATATTATTTATGCGAAAACATTAGAAGTGGTGGATCAAATTAACGATATTTTTTCTAAATATAGTAATCTTAAAGAGGATGGGAGACCTTCTTTGCAACTTTCATGTATTGAGATGATGGATCTTTTGGAGAGCATTGGTTTAGGGAAAGACATACATGTTGTACCTGCTCATGCATGGACTCCTTGGTTCGGTATCTACGGATCTAAATCAGGATTTAATAGTATTAAAGAATGCTTAGGAGATAAATCTAAGTTAATTTTTGCTATAGAGACAGGATTAAGTAGCGATCCTTTAATGAATGGGATGGTTGAAGAGACTCGTAATTTATCTTTGATGTCTAACTCGGATTCTCATTCTTATTGGCCATGGAGATTAGGAAGGGAAGCCAATATCTTTGAATTAGATGTTTTAAGTTTTGATGCAATTTTTGAGAAAGTTAAATCTAAAGATTTAACAACCATAGAAGTTGATCCCTCTTATGGTAAATATCATTTTGATGGCCATAGAAAGTGCGGTTTTAGTGTTGATCCTGAAAAAGCGATACAAATGGATAATCTTTGTCCTGTATGTGGTAAGCCATTAACATTAGGTGTTTTACATAGAGTCTACGAATTAGGAGATATTAAAGATCTTCAACATAACCATCATTCACAGAAATATTTCAAGGTTTTACCTTTACATGAGATACTTTCTGCTTATTATAAAGTATCCATTAACTCCAAAAAGATTTGGAGCATATATGATAGTCTTATAAAACATTTTGGTAATGAGTATAATGTATTGCTATATGAGCCCTATGAGAATCTAAAAAAGCGTGTTGATGACGAGAATTTGGTGGAACTAATAAGAAAAAATAGAGAAGGAATGATTAAAGTTATTCCCGGATATGATGGAGAGTATGGTAAAGTCATATTAAATAATGAATATAAACCAGAGAATAAAATTAAACAAGCTACTCTTTTTAGCTAAATTAAGCATTACCTATTTAAAGATTTAATTTCTCACACTTTATATGCCTGAAGAATATAAAGCAGAAGATATTAAAGTTCTGGAAGGACTGGAAGCAGTAAGAAAGAGACCTGCAATGTATATAGGAGATACAGGTTTTAAAGGATTTCATCATCTTCTTTGGGAAGTGGTAGATAATGCGATAGATGAGGCATTAGCAGGGTATGCTAAAAATATAAAGGTTACGTTGAAAAAAGATGGAAGTGTGGTAGTAGAAGATGATGGTAGAGGTATACCTGTGGATATACATCCTCAATATAAAATTTCCGCACTTGAATTAGTACTCACTAAATTACATGCAGGAGGTAAGTTTGATAGTAAGACCTATAAAGTTTCAGGAGGTTTACATGGCGTAGGTATTAGCGTAGTAAATGCTTTAAGCGAGTTTTTGGATGTGAAGGTTAAAAGAGAAGGAAAGATTTGGCATATGCGTTTTGAGAAAGGTGGTAAAAAAGTTAAAGATTTGGAGGTTATAGGAGAGACTCGAGAAACCGGAACAATCATACATTTCAAGCCGGATAATACTATTTTTGAGATTAATAAATTTGATGAAAAATATGTTAAAGGGAGATTAAAAGAATTAGCTTACCTTAATCCTTATGTGACTATTACTTTGTATAATGAAGAAACTCAACGAGAATATGTTTTTAGATTCGAAAGAGGTATTGAGGAATTGGTTGAGGAATTGAGTAAATACAAGACACCTCTTACACCTGTTATATCTTTTAGTGGAAAGAAAGATGAGACTTTTGTGGACATAGCTATGAGGTATGTAGAGGAAGATGTAAAAATAATCAAAGGTTATGTTAATAACATTCATACTGTGGAAGGGGGAACGCATTTATCAGGTTTTTTTAATGCTCTTTCCCGCGTACTACGGGACAGAATTTCCAAAGAAAAATTAATAAAGTCAGCAGTAGAGATAGACATAGAAGATATAAAAGAAGGACTTATTGCAGTCGTTTCATTAAAATTGCCTCAACCTCAGTTTGAGGGTCAAACTAAGACTAAATTAGGGACGAGTATTGCTAAACAAATAGTTTATGCTATTAGCGTTGAAAAATTAAATGTCTATTTTGAAGAAAATCCTAAAGTGTTAAAGATAATTGCTTCTCGTATAGAAAAGGCAGCTCAAGCAAGAATTGCAGCAAAAAAAGCAAGGGAATTAGTTAAAAGAAAATCTGCTTTAGAAACAACTACTTTGCCTGGAAAATTAGCGGATTGTTCGGAAAAGGATGCATCGAAAACTGAATTGTTTATTGTTGAAGGAGAAAGTGCTGGTGGTTCTGCAAAACTTGCACGGGATAGATATATTCAAGCAGTCTTACCTTTAAAGGGAAAAATAATTAATGTAGAAAAGGCTAATATGATAAAGGTTTTGAAAAATGAAGAAATTAAAGCTTTGATTGCTGCTATAGGTACAGGAATCGGGGATAATTTTGATATTTCTAAATTAAGGTATGGTAAAATTATAATAATGACTGATGCTGATGTGGACGGAGCACATATAAGGTCTTTGCTCTTAACATTCTTTTATAGATATATGAGAGAACTTATAGAACATGGCCATATTTATGTGGCTCTACCTCCTCTTTATAAGATAAAAGCAGGTAAAGAGATTTATTATGCTTATAGTGATGAAGAAAAAGATGAGATTATTGATAAGTTAAAGGGTAGATCTTACGAAATCCAAAGATATAAGGGTTTAGGAGAAATGAATCCTGATCAGTTATGGGAAACAACTATGAACCCTCAGAATAGGTATCTTAAGAAAATAACTATAGAAGATGCGATGGAAGCAGAAGAGATATTTAGTCTTCTTATGGGGGAAAAAGTAGAACCTCGCAAGGAATTTATTATGACACATGCAAAAGAATTGCAAAGAGAAGAGTTAGATATATAAAAATATTTATAATGTTCTGATCTAATAAACACTATGGGTGTAATATTAGCTATAGTAATTTTTATTGTTGCTTTATTAATTTTATTAAAAGGAGCGGATATATTTACATTCGCGGCAGAAAAAATAGGTATTAAATTAGGTATTTCGGAATTCGCAATAGGCATAACTATAGTGAGTGTAGGTACTTCTTTACCCGAACTCGCAACTAGTATAATAGCAGGATTGGAAAAGGCAGAAGGTATAATTTTAGGGAATGTATTTGGCTCTAATATAGCTAATATATTGCTTATCTTAGGTGTTAGTGCTTTATTTATTAAAAACACAAAATCTAATATGAATCTTCTTAATATTGATTTACCTGTTATGTTTTCTTCTATTCTTCTAGTAGTGTTTTTGGGTATAGATGGTGTATTTAATTGGTTGGATGGTATTATTGCTTTATTGGGTTATTTTTTCTACATGGAATATATTTATGGTTCACGTAAAGAATTGAAGGACAATTTAGAAAAACTTATTGAGAAAAAGAAAAATATAAAATTGATAAATGAAATTATAAAACTCGTTATCTCTCTTTTAATGATTTATTTAGGATCTAAGTTTGTAGTCGAAAGTTTGATTCTTTTGGCAAGGTATTTGCATGTTTCAGAAAGTGTTATCTCTGCAACTACTTTGGCTTTAGGCACTTCTTTACCTGAATTATCCGTGGGATTGCAAGCAGCAAGAAAAAAGAAATTCGATATGTTGTTAGGAGATATAATGGGTTCTAACATATTCAATGTTTTTGTAGTGTTAGCTATTGGAGCACTAATAACACCTTTAACATTTACTCCTTTTGTGACAAGGATTTTGATTCCTTATGTTGTAGGCAGTACTTTGTTATTTTTTATGATGACGCAAGATAGAGAAGTAAGTAAATATGAAGGTTATATGCTATTGCTTATTTATTTTTCTTATATGCTCAGCATATTTTATTGGGTGAAATGATGTATGTTGTTTTTATAAGCGAGAATGGAAATATTTATGTGAGAGAACAAGGCAAAAAAGAATATGTATTTAACGAGGGAAAAGTGAAGATTTCAAGCAATAAATTCCCTCTTTATGTTGAATCTTCTAAAGGTGTAAAATTTTTAGTTACTACACCTTATTTTTCAGATTATTTCCAAAAATCTTTTAAGAGAAAAGCGCAAATTATACATGAGAAGGATATCGGATATATTATGCGAAGATTTTATATGGGGAAAGATGCCAAAGTTTTGGAAGCAGGAAGTGGTAGCGGACATGCAACTATTTTCTTGTCCTTTATTTTTAAGAAAGTTGTAAGTTTAGAAAAAAGAAAGGACTTTTACTCTATTGTGAAAAAGAATTTAGAAAACTTTAATATAACTAATGTGGAACTTTATAATTGCGATCTTTTAGAATTTGAGTCAAATGACTTGTTTGACTTAGTGCTCTTAGATTTTAAGAATGCTTATGAGATAAGTTATGTTCAGAAAGCTAAGGAGTTTTTGAAGCCCGGCGGTTTTCTTGTACTTTATTTACCTGTAATAGAACAAGTTATTAAAGCAAGGGAAAACTTAAAAGCTTTGAACTTTGTGGGTTTGGAGTTAAGGGAAATAATCTTAAGGGAATGGCAGATTTTACCTTTACGTCCGATTTTTAGAATGCTTGGACATACAGCTTTTATTCTTTCAGCACGGAGGTTTTGAGTGTTGTAATGAGTTGAGTCAGTAAGTCATATGTTCTTTTTTGATATTGCTCTAGTTCTTCCACTCTTTTCTTTAAAAGATAGTGTTCTTTTGAGAGAGAGGCGATCACATTCATTTCATCGGGATTATATTTTTTTATTTCAGACGGGTTGTCTTTCTTTTCACTTTCTAAATACTTTACTAATATGTCCCTGATTAATGTGCTCTTAGAAGTATTTCTCTTTTGAGCCGCCACAGCTATTTTTTCAAGAAGTTCTTCATTTAACCTTAAACATATTATTTTTTCTTTCATAACTAAAATATTTGTCTTAAATTTTTAAAATTATTAGTTTCTTATATATGTGTGATTAAAGGTCCCCTAGCTCAGCTTGGTTAGAGCGCCACGCTGATAACGTGGAGGTCGAGGGTTCGAATCCCTCGGGGACCATACCAAGGGGCTTCGCCCCTTCGGGAACCCCTTCCTTCTGGGAGCCACCGTCATGCCTTCGGCATGAGGTGACTATGGGCTTCGCCCCTTCGGGAACCCCTTCCTTCTGGGAGCCACCATCACGCTAACGCGTGAGGTGACTATCTTCACTAACTTTAAAAAAGCGTTGGTTCTTTAGATCATCTTTAAAAATCTTTCGAAATTAATAATATATTTTATACTTATTTTTAGTGGTAATGTGTTAAAGGTGTTGTTCATGAGAGAGATTTACAGATCTTTAGCAGGGTTAACTGCTTTGGCATTAGGTGTACAAGGATGTGTAACGGTTACTCAACAACAATATTCTTTGCCTCAGAAACTTAATGAAACTTCCGAGAGAATAATAGTCCCTTCAAAAAAGGAAATAGAAGGGTTAGCTAAAGAAGGTAAGAATTCTGATAATCATGCTTTACTTCGTAAATGGTATGGAGAAAATGGCGGAAAAACTTCTTATCTGGAAAATCCTGATTCTCCTTTATATCAAGACATGCAAAGATTTTTGAATAATGGTGGTGTAGCAGGTGCATGGTTTGTTTACGACCCTCGAAAAGAGGGAGTTGAAAAAATAATTTTACCTAGTTTAGAGGGGTTAAGAAGAGCACTGGACTTTTATAATTATGCGGAACCCTATCAAGAGGAAAATTATATTAATAATGTTCTTAATGGTGAGGCAATAAGAATGGTCAAACTTCAAGAAACTTTATTATCTTATTTTGATACATATGATAATCCTTTTGAACATCATGTTATTGCTATTAAAGGAGAAAATAGGTATGTAGTTCATGTATATGATAGTGAATTAGATAACAAATTACCTGTGGAAATGATAACTTACTTTAATTCGTTGAAATTAAAAGAACTACAAGATATGGAAGTTGATGGTTTAGCTATTAAATTAGTTAATGAAGGTGTGGAAGACACTTCTATAGTAGTACAACGTAAAAATCATATAGTAATTACTAACCCTATTACTTCATTTATTGCATATAGCTCTTATCCTCTTATTTTAGGATCTAATTATGTTCCGTGGAGTGTACCTTTGATAGCCACAGGTATTTCAGCTATTCAAACTTATTCAGAAGTTAAGGATCATCCTCCTTATCAGATCTATGCTTTTAGGATACAACAGAAAGAGAAATGCAAGGTAACCAATCTTTATTCCTTATTTGCATCACATGCAGGTTTAGAGTTAGCAGGAATTAATTCGCGTTTTCCTTATAAGTATGTTGTTCCATTAAAATTAGAAAATAGAAAAGGTATGGTAGTGGTAGAATCCTCTACTCCTTTAGAAATAGATGTAAGGAATAATTATCTTTTGGCTGTAAATGAAGAAAATAGAGGATACAAGACCTTACGTACTGCTTTTTCGAGGATAAGCAAAGAAGCGTTATTTGCTTATATCTTGAAGGAGATAACTGATGAATTAGAATCAAAAAGTAAAGAAAGAGAAACTTCATCTACTTCTGAACAGGGAGGAGAAAATCAACCTCCTCAAGGAGAAGAACCACAACCTTATAATCCGCCTTCTCCTAACGGACTTATTGGTCCAGGTAGCGGGACAGACGAAGGAGGTACAACAATAGTGCCGGGTTTGATAAGTTATAATCCTCATTTTAATAAAGAATTAGAAAAGTTAGAAAAAGAGTTTGGTGTAAAAATAACTTTAAAAGGATGATTAAAAGGGTGAGATAATGAAATTTAAGTATATGATTTTGCTATTGAGCGCATTTATAATAATCTTTTTGCCCAATGTTTATGCTGCAGATATGCTTAAACTTTATAAAATAAATTTTGATCCTGCGGTTACTGACACTATAGAAGGAAAATTATTAGCTTATAAATGTTTAGATTCTTCTTGCTCTCAGGTGGAAGATGTAAAAGCAGATATTTATAAAAAAGAAGCATGGGATTGTTTATCTTCTTCATCTGGCATTCAAGAATTTGAAACATGCATAGCTCCTTATAAGATTCAAGAGGGTGAAGTAGTATCTTTAAAAGAAAATATGTATGTGATGTTGAGATTTAAAGACATTTCTAATAATGCAAAATATGCTTTTTATGTTTTTGCAAAGGATTATATAGGTTATGTGAACCTTTATACCGTTAATAGTGTTTGTAATAATCCTTTTTGTGTAGATAATGTTATTGCTCAATCAAAACCTCGAAAGATAGAATATGTTTCTTTTCAACTTGAGAACTTGAAATTAGAGAATTACCATAATCGTAATGATCCTTTGTTTATTGATATTCCCGTTAAGATTTCTGCTCAGGTATGTAATGCACTTAGATTTAATGGTATTGTGGGTTATATTCCTCCTGAGGATGGGGAAATTATTGATTATAGATTAGATGGAGATGTAATTATTACGGTTAATGATGCTAATAATAATGTTTTATTTACTAAAAAAGAACATGTAAGTATTTTACCTCAAACTTGCTCCTCTCACATATCTTTTACATGGACTCCTACTCAAGTAGGAGAAATAATGGTTAGATGGGTTGCAGAGGTAGAGGATAATCAAGTTATTAACGGCGGTGTAAGCAAGGCTTATGCAAACACAGTAGTGTATGATCCTTATGCTGCCGCATGTCAAAGCATATTGACTTCTGTTAGTATTACAGATTCTCACGGAGAAGCAAGGATAGGAAGCAGTGATAATCCTCGATTACATTTTGAGTATAAATCTCAGGCATATATGGCTCCTGGCAATGTTTATCCTGTTGATAGTATTTTAATAGTGAGAATATACGATAAACATACTGCCACTTATGTTTATGAAAAAACTATAAATCTTCCTTCTCAAAACAATCTTTTGTTAAAATCTTATGTTTTTACCATACCTAAAACTTTTGATCAAGGTAATTACAGAGTAGAGTTGGAGTTAAAAGGTAATGAAGTTCAATGTTCTTCTTATAACGTGCCTACTAATATTCCTGTAACCTATAACTTAGATTTTGATGTGTATAAAGATAGTTTTTTAGTGGAATTTATTGTTCAAGATAACCGCGATAGATCACCTATTTCAAATGCTTTAATAAAAGTAATAAATAAACAGCAAATGAGTCAAAACTATGTTGAGTATACAGATGAAACTGGAAAAGCAACTTTTAACCTTCCTGGAGAAACAGGATATGCTTATAAAGTAACAAAAGAAGGTTACGAGGATGCCTATGGTATTATTTACTGGCTTACTAATGATCTAAAAATATTTGTTACTTTATTGCCTACTATCACTTATGATGAAGAAAATCATGCTCCTCATATCACAACCTTTACTGCCGTACCTAACGAAGGTATTGAACCTTTAAATGTAATTTTCACTTATGAAGTAGTGGATCAAGACAATGATGATCTTACTTGTTATTTCGATTTTGATAATGATGGAAATGCTGATGAAATAGTGGAGCATTGTAGTAGCGGATCTATAAGCCATGTTTACAATATTGCTGGTACTTATCAACCAAGATTACAAGTTAAAGATGAAAAATACGGAGAAGACGAATCTGTTTTAACTGTGGTGGTTCATGAAGAGAAGAACACTAAACCTCAAATTTTTACTTTTGATGCCTTACCAACTAATGGCACAGCACCTTTATCAGTTACTTTCTCCTATGCTGTAGGAGATGCTGATGGTGATGATCTTACGTGTTATTTCGATTTTGATAATAATGGATTAGTAGATAAAATCCTTTATCGTTGTACAGCAGGTAGCGTTACTTATACTTATGCAGCGGAGGGCACTTATATTGCTAAATTGACTTTAAGAGATGAAGATAATGCACAAGCAGAAGCAACTGTAACTATTGTTGTCACAGTTCCATCTAATAACAACCCCGTAATCAATGTATTTTCCGCATCTCCAACTTCGGGATATGCTCCATTAGACGTAACTTTCAGCTATGATGTTAGCGATGCAGATAACGATGCATTAACCTGTTATTTTGACGCAAATAATGATGGTAATTATGAAAAGATTATTCCTAACTGCAATGCTGGAACTATAACTCATACCTATACAACAGCAGCAACTTACACAGCTAAATTGAGAGTGGTGGATGAGCATTCTGCACAAGCAGAAGCAACTGTAACTATTGTTGTCACAGTTCCATCTAATAACAACCCCGTAATCAATGTATTTTCCGCATCTCCAACTTCGGGATATGCTCCATTAGACGTAACTTTCAGCTATGATGTTAGCGATGCAGATAACGATGCATTAACTTGTTATTTTGACGCAAATAATGATGGTAATTATGAAAAGATTATCCCTAACTGCAATGCTGGAACTATAACTCATACCTATACAACAGCAGCAACTTACACAGCTAAATTGAGAGTGGTGGATGAGCATTCTGCACAAGCAGAAGCAACTGTAACTATTGTTGTCACATCTTACACAGGTAGTGGGGGTGGAACAACTTCCCCTTCTGCAGATTCTTCTTCAGGAGGTTATTATACGCCTTCAACATCGCCAACATATCCTTTGACTCCTAATTATGGAGATATTGTAATTGAGGATGTAGATGTTCCTTCTGTTCTTTATTACGGGTTAAATAACTCTGTAAATATTACTCTTAGAAATAAAGAAGACGTATCTTTTTCGAATATTGAAGTGATGATAGTTTTTGGCAATTATGTTACATCTAAGACCCTCTCTTTTGAGGAGAATGAAGAAAGAGAGTTAAATTTCGAATTACCAACTTATGAACCTTATGTATACCCTAATACTTACTATTATTTATATGTTAAGATTTATGATAGTAATGGTAATTTAGTAAATCAATATTATAAGAATATTTATGTAAAGAAAGTTGTAGCAGAATTTTCTAATGTTGTGATTTCTAAGGAGTATAATGCTGATGAACCAATAGTTTATAGTTTCTGTATATCCAATCCTGTGACTTCTATAGTAAATGTTTACGTAGATGATATGTTGATGGTTAAACACTACATTCCAGATTATGAGAACACTCGTATTTACTGTGTGCAAAATTATGAGATGGGAAATGTGTTCAATAATGGAACCCATACCTTCAAATTAGAAAATGGGCCTTATACATATAAAGATAATTTCAATGTAACTTTTTATATTCGAATTGGTGAGATTGCTTTACCTCACGAACTATATGCGAATGTGGAAAATATAATACCTATAGTGGTGGAAACTCAAATACCTTCTTATGTTTCTGTTTACATTATAGAGGATGATAGTAAAGTTAGAGGAAGTTTAAGTCTATATATTGCAGACAGAGAAAAGGTTTATTTACCTTATGTTCCTACTTCATCAGGAAACCATAACTTGAAAATATTTGCGGTTTTAGAAGATAATGGAAAAAAAGCTGTAAGGAAACTTAATGATGTACATGTTTCCTCTTCAGGTATCTCATCAATTTTTTCATCCATTTTTTAATAAGACCTTCTTCTTTTATTATTATTACTTCTAATTCCTCATGTATGCTGATGTATAAATAAGTTATCATAGCCATTAATAAGAAGATGCCTAAAAAAGGTGTTTTGTTTATGGCATTCTCTTTACCTGTTAACGAAAGTATGGCTTCTACATCTCCTTGAGGAAATAACAAATAATTAACAAGATCTAATAAAAAAGCATAACTTGTAAATAGGAATATTAAAGCCCATTCTATTTTCTTTTTTTTGATGCTTATGATCTCTAAACTTAAAAATAGTATACCTATAAATGTAGTTAATATTAATCCTGAGGCATACAACCATAAAAGTTGATTGGGATTTAGATCACATCTATCATATATTTTACCATATAGTTCTTTGAAATAACCATGTTCCCAGCGCGCCCAATATTTGCAATTGTAAATTTCAAGTGCAATTACATGACCTAATTCGTGTATGAGAGGTACTACTTGCCAAGTAAATAATACAAATAATAATAATCCTATTTTTAAGTATCTGTTATATTTTCTCTCAGATAAATACCTCATTCTAAACAC
>JALWJP010000099.1:0-299 GCA_026997215.1 Nanobdellati archaeon | reverse complement strand
AAGTTTTGTCCACTTCAACCTTTTCTTCTTCTTTTACAAGTTTGCCTTTTTCTTTTTCAACTTTCTTATCTTCTTTACGTTGAGAAACTACAGGTTTCTCGGGATTAATAAGTAGTTGAGCAATTTCTACTGCTTCTTTATAAATTAATTCTATATCCTTCTCATCTTCTTCCTCTAAATATTCTTTTATTATAACACTTTCGAAAAAACTTATAAGTTTGGTTTTTAATTTTTCATTGAATTCTTTACTTTCTTTGATTTTCTCTATAAGTTCTCCGTAAGTTAAAGCATCATTTATG
>JALWJP010000098.1 GCA_026997215.1 Nanobdellati archaeon | reverse complement strand
CAACGTCAAAGACCTGCCCACATCCCAAAGAGTTCCACATTCACCTGAGCGGAACAAAAGTTAGAGCCATGCTCAGAGAAGGAAAGCGTCCTCCTAAAGAGTTCTCAAGACCAGAAGTTGCAGATATATTAATAGAATGGGCAACTGGTAAGTAGTAAATTCCACTATGGAAGACGAGTAATAGAAACTATGATTGCAGTTTTAAAAGCGAAGATTCAAAGTAAAATTACTAACGATAAACACTTTGCAGAACTTATAAAAGGTTCTGGTGTAGCCTTTATTCTAAGAATAGTTGGAATAGCTGCAGGCTATTTGTTTACTTTACTTGTTACCAGGAATTTAGGAGCAGAAGCCTGGGGAAATTTTGCTTTATCATTAGTTGTGCTTCAGATGGCATCTGTTATTGGAAGACTCGGAATGGATACGGCTCTTTTAAGGTTTACTGCTGAATATATGTCTAGTGGAAAAATAGCCAACTTAAAAGCTATTTATGGAAAAATTTTAAGTTTAATTATACCATTTTCTATTTTGATTTCAGTTTTTCTTTACGCTTTGTCTTTGTTTTTGGCTGTTAAGGTTTTTCACAAGAAAGATTTAGTAGATTATTTTCGCATAGCATCGTTTGTAGTTGTGCCCTTTGTTATACTGTATATACACTCTGAGGGAATTAGAGGATTGAAGAAAATAAAAGAATATATGTTTCTTCAACAGACAGGTGTTTTTGTTTTAGCTGTTATTGTATTCCTAGTAGTATTAGAATTTCTGAAATCACAATTTTTGCCAGCCTTTTCTTATGCTATCTCTATAATAATTTTAGCAATTATTTCTGTCTATTTGTGGCATAAATATTTTTCTTTTTTTTCAGATGTTGAAAGTTCTGATTTTTCAATTACCTATAAAGATTTATTTTCTGTTTCCTTTCCGATGCTTATATCGGGATCTTTATCCTTAATAATGGGATGGACTGATACTTTAATGCTTGGAATATTTAGAAATTCTCAAGAAGTAGGAATTTATAATGTTGCTTTTCGTCTTTCCATGATAACAAGTATTGTATTATTAGCTGTAAATACAATTGCGGCTCCTAAGTTTGCTGGCTTTTGGGGAAAGGGAGATGTTGAGAGATTGGCAAGATTTGCTCAAGAATCAACAAAACTTATTTTTTGGACATCTCTTCCTGTATTAATTCTATTCCTGGTGTTTCCAGATTTTGTACTTATTATGTTTGGAAGCAAATTTAAGGAAGGAGCTACTGCTTTAAGCATACTGGCTATTGGGCAGTTTGTAAATGCTATGTGTGGAAGTGTGGGTAATATATTATTAATGACAGGATATCAAAAATTTCATCAAAATGTGGTGTTATTCGGAGCGATTATAAATTTAATACTTAATTATTTGTTAATCCCAAAGTATGGAATAGTAGGTGCAGCCTTTGCAAGTACTATAGTAGTTATATATTGGAATGTGTTATTTTCAATTAAAGTTTATAAAATACTGCATACCTGGGTTTTCTATCCGAGGTTTGGGGGTATTAAATGAGAAAGCTACCAAATTTTCTGATAATTGGAGTTCCAAAAGCAGGAACAACATCTTTATATTATTGGTTAAAGCAACATCCTGAAGTTTATATGAGTCCAATTAAGGAACCGCATTATTTTTCTCAGATAGGTAATAAGGATCATATTACTGATTGGGATGATTATTTAAGGCTTTTTGAAGGAGTTAAAGATGAAAAAATAATAGGTGAGGCAAGCACTTCATATTTTCATTTCCATGAAAAGGCTATACCACTTATAAAAAATAAACTTGGGAAGAATGTAAAGCTTCTTCTTATTTTGAGAAATCCTATTGAAAGGGCTTGGTCTCATTGGTTAATGTATTGCAAATATGGTATCGTTAATTACAAAGATGATCCTTTGAAAGTAAATTTACTTGGGAGTTCAGCTTCTTGGGGGGTTAAAAATCCCATATTGACTTATAGTTACTATTCAGAATCTTTAGAAGTTTGGTTGAGAGAATTCGGAAATAATCTTAAAGTAATGCTTTTTGATGATTTAAGGAAAGAACCGTTAGATTTTTTTAAGGAAGTATTATTGTTTTTAGATATAGATGTTTCTTTTGATCCGCAACTAGAAATAAGAAATGTATCAGGAAAACCTCGTAATTGGTTTGTAGAAAAAATCTTAAGTATGCATACAGTTCAGAGTATAATTCCTCTTATTCCAACTTTTATTAAAATTCCTTTGCGGGCTTTTCTATTAAGGAAAGAGGAGATACCAAATGAAGTGAAAAGGAAATTGAAAGATATATATTATGAGGATATTTTAAAGACATCTAAGCTTCTTAATAAAGATTTGTCGTTTTGGATGGAAATATGAGTGTAGATTTTTCTTTGATAGTTCCTACTATTGGTAGGAAGAGAGAAGTGGAACGTTTGTTAGAAAGTATTACATTGATGGACTATGATAAGGACAGTTTGGAAGTTATAATAGTTGATCAGAATAGAGAAAATTTACTTGGTGAAATAATAAATAAGTATGCATCTAGTTTGAATATTTTACATCTAAGAGTTAACTTCCGAGGTGCTGCTAAAGCGAGGAACTATGGTTTAAAATTTGCAAAGGGTAAGTATATACATTTTCCAGATGATGATTCTTTTTATGAGAGAGATACTTTAGGAAAGGTGAAGTTTTTGTTGGATTCTTCTAATTATGATGCTGTTGCTATAAAAGTTTTAGATCCAGTAACCAAGAGAAATGCTTTACTGAAATTTTATGATAAAGAGGCCAAGGTGAATTGTTTAAATTTCTTCAAAGTTACAATAGAATTTAATGTTTTTTGGCGAAGGAATGTCTTAAATATTTTAAATGGTTTTGATGAAAATTTAGGAGTAGGAACCTATTTTTCTTCAGAAGAGAGTGGGGACTTGATTTTAAGGGCTCTAAGGTGTGGATATAGTATATTTTATACGCCGAATATAGTAATATATCATCTAGATAAAAGGAACGCTGACAATGAGAAAATATACAAATATGCTTTAGGGTTTGGAGCTCTCTTACGAAAGCATCTGAAGGGTTGGAATTTATGTATCTTACCTTATGCAATTTCATATGTTGGTAAATCCTTTTTGGGAGTTATACTTTATTTTACTTTTGACAAGAGAAAATTTTTAAAGTACAAAAGTAGATTGTTAGGTGCATTAAGGGGATATGTTGAGTCAAAAGGAATTTACTAATTCTCTTAAACTATTGTTTTTTTTAACTAATCCTCTATTCCTAGTGATTTTTTTGAATTTTTTTGCAGTTATACTTTTTTTGATTTTGCCAGATTCTTTTATTAGATCTTTTACTGGAGAGGGCAAGTTATTGTCTCTCCGTAGCTTAATACTTTATTTAATATTTACGCTTTCTTTTTGTGTGGGTTATCTATCTGTCCCTTTATATCGCAGTAGCGAAAAGGAAAGTCTGATCTTGAGCCAATTTAAGTTAATGTATCGTGAGATAAAAATTTTTGCTTATGTAACTTTTATTTTGACTGTTATCGGATATATAATTTGGTTCAAGGATATATACTTGCACTTTGA
>JALWJP010000097.1 GCA_026997215.1 Nanobdellati archaeon | reverse complement strand
GTTATAGGTCCTTCACATAAACATAGTTTTAATGGTGCTAGTATTAGTTTATTTGATAAATATAAAACCCCTTGTGGTAATATTAGTATTGATAAAAAATATGCAATTTATTTAATAATATTCCTCGGAATTAGCCTCATACTATTAGGTGCATATTTATTTTACTTTATAAGGAGGTGAATTAAGTGCCTAAACTTCCTAAAATAGAAGAAACAGATTATTTTACCAATAGAACTTATAAAAATGAAGAAGGGAAAGTTATTGGAAAATTAATATTATACCGAATTAAAGGAGAAAAAGAATTTGGATATTTCATGATATGTCAATATTGTGGTAAAGAAAGTGAAGGTAAAGTGGAACTTAAAAGAAGACCTTACCGCATTAAATGCGTACATTGTGGTAAGACAACAACAGTGGAAAAGATCAAGCCTAAGAAAAAGTAATATGAACGTTAATTATAAATAATTTTTCTGCCATAAATATAAATAGAGCCTATTGTTGCGGAGATAGCTTGTAAGAAAAACACAAAGGGTGTGGCATTGTGCCCACCCTTTACATAGCTTTCTAAAAATCTAAGATGTTCTTTAGAAAAGATAATAACACAGATTTCAATCTCATCCACCAGGTTAACGAAGAATCATTACTAAAGGAAGTATCGATAGTAATATTAATTGTTTTAGCATCTTTTTCCATATCGTAGATAGTAAAAGGACAAGTAAACAATACATTATATGGAAGATCCAAACTATAATCATAAACAAAGTATTCTCCCCTACAAATAAAGGATTTCTTTATTTCTAAAGATTCATAAGCACATGGAACCACTATCATTTCCCCACATATAAAATCTAAATTACTTAAAAAAGATGTTTTTAAAATTAATTCTTTGGAAGAAGCGTTAAAAACAACTTGAGGTTCAACGAGATTAATTTCTTTTCTTTTAACCTCCTTCACTTTAACAGATTCTTTAAACCAATTAACAGAACCTCCATTTTTTTGTAAGACGTTAAGGTTACTTTGAATCTGATTATCATAACTCCAACCCAGCAAAATATGTGTAGAGTCTACATAACCTATTTGTTTCCATAAAACATCTACAGGATACCATCTCTCATCAATTTTAACATATGCATAAGCGTGTGGTTCGTAATCCTTTCCATTATAAGCATAAGAGCTAGCATAAACAGTAGGAATATTCATGGATCTCATGAGAGCTATAAAAAGAGTAACATATTCTGCGCATACTCCCTTCCTCATCTTAATTATTTCTTTAACACCATAATTCTTATCACTTAAATTCTCATCATAAACTAAAAATTGGTGAATCCATGCGACGCTTTCCTTAACTTTACAATGATTGTTGTTCCCGCACGCATCTTGAATACTTTTACTTACATTTCTTATTAAAGGCTCGAAAGTGATATGTTCAGTTTCCTTTAAAGCATCCTCTGTACTCCAAGGAACTCTCGCAATCCCTCTTTTTAAATAACTACTTACATTTATCCTTAACTTACATATATTGTTTCCTTCTTTAATGCTATTAAAATAAATATAAATGTTAGATCCTTTTAACTTTCCTTCACACCCTTCCATATCTATGATTTCTGCTTCTTCATTTAACGGATAAACAATAGTAATAGAATCTACCAAATCGCTTTTTTTAACATTAATACCTTCTTCTATCTCCATATAGGCATTAATATAGGAGGGAGTTAAAGAATAACTTATATTCATTAAAAAAAGAACGAAAAATAAAACCATAACTCTGATCATCATTATAACATCCTCACTCTTTGGTTCTCAAAGCTGGAAACGGTATAGTTTCCCTTATAGAAGTCTCATTTGTTAAAAGCAAAACCAATCTTTCAATACCTATACCGCAACCGCCAGCAGGAGGCATACCATATTCTAAAGCTTTTATGAAATCTTCATCTAAAGGATGGGCCTCTTCCTCACCTTTTTGCCTTTGTTGAATCTCGTATTCAAAGCGTTTTCTTTGCTCTATAGGATCATTAAGTTCAGAAAACGCATTTGCCATCTCTATACCTGCTATAAATAATTCAAATCTTTCAACAAATCCTTCTTTTTCTCTATGATCTTTAGCCAATGGTGTGACTTCTTTCGGGTAATCGATGATAAAAGTTGGTTGAATTAGTTTATGCTCTACTTCCTCCTCAAATAGTTTTGCCATCAAATAACCTTTAGATTCATCTCTTATCTTCACATCTCTTTTTTTTAATAATTCAATCATTTCCTCTTTACTCATTTTATTAACATCGATATCAGCATATTTTTTAAGTGCTTCATCCATAGTCATAACTTCAAACTTTTCAAAGTTAATCATTTCATTTTGATATTTTATCTTCAAAGAACCCTTAACTTCTTTAACAACTTCTTGAATAAGTTTTTTTGTTAATGCCATCATATCATATAAATCAGCATAAGCTTGGTAAAACTCTAAACTTATAAACTCAGGATTATGTGTTGCATCAATGCCTTCGTTTCTAAAGTTCTTACCTATTTCGTAAACCTTTTCAAATCCACCTATAAGTAGCCTTTTAAGATATAATTCTGGAGCAATCCTTAAATAAAAGTTTCGCTCTAAAGCATGATAATAAGTAATAAAAGGTCTCGCGTATGCTCCTCCATAAACAGGTTGAAGAATAGGAGTATCTACTTCCAAAAATCCCTCTTTTTCCAAGATTTTGCGTAAAGTTCTCATTATTTTTGCTCTTATTCTTAAGTTTTCGCGTTTATGAGGATTAAAAATAAAATCTAAATATCTATGCCTATAACGATACTCAGGATCCTGAATTCCGTGATATTTTTCAGGTAATGTTCTAATAACTTTGCTCAAAATCTCGAATTCTTTAACTTCTATACTCTTTTCACCTGTTTTAGTTATAAGAGGTGTTCCTTTAACTCCTATAATATCTCCTCTTACCAAATATTTTTTAGCAATCTCGTACCTTTGAGTTGTATTTTTATTAAAAACTAATTGTATTTCTCCTGTTTCATCCTGCAACTTAAGAAAAGCTATTTTTCCAAGAAATCTCACAGCCATTAATCTTCCAGCAGTCACAACATCCCTTAACTTATCAAAATTATCAAGAATATAAGAAATATCATGCTTTTTTTCAAATTTATAAGGGTAAGGATTTATACCGATCTCTCTTAATTCTTTTATTTTCCTAATATTGTTTTCTATAACATATTTTTCTCTACTTATGCTAACACCTCCGTTTTTCTTACATCAATATAAGCAGCAGGATATATGTTTTTTATTCTTTCTCCAAGTCCTCTCTGAAAACTCTCAGTTAACATAGAATCAACAAATTCCTTTAAGGTTTGCTTAGAAATTTGTTCATAAAGATAATCCTTCATCTCTTTTCTTATTCTTGATTTAAGAGTAGTTTGTACCCTTCTTTTTGTTATAAGTAGAAGTTTTACTCTGAGTTTAGTTTCGTCTTTTGTTTCTACATCCTCTATTAGATCAACACGTGAAGTCCTTTTCCTAACCATTCTACTTATCACATCTCTTAGTAACTCATGACCCCAGTATTGCGTTAAAGCTTTATCCCCTTTTACATCCACAATTTTTAAGAATATTTTGTACTTATAATTCTTAAAGCTTTTTGTTAATTCTGTCATAGATAATTCAA
>JALWJP010000096.1:1304-3674 GCA_026997215.1 Nanobdellati archaeon | reverse complement strand
AACTAGAGGTGATAAAAATTCTAGATGGCTTAATGTTGGTTGTTATTGCAGGGATATTCGTAACCATCACTACTTTTTTTGGAAGTTTAATCGCCATCATTCATAAAAAAGTTAAATTATTAACATTGGAAATGTCATTATCCTTTGCAGCAGGTATAATGACTGTTGCATCTTTTACAAGCTTGATCTTACCTGCTTTAAAAATTTCGTCTATTTATATTGTAAGTGCAGGAATCATTTTAGGATATGTTATGATGTATTTTATAGAGAGATACACGCCTCATCAACATATGCTCACAGGTTATGAAGGTCCACAATCCTTAAAAAGAAAATTAAATAAACTTTGGTTAATAGTCATAGCCATAATAATTCATAACTTTGCAGAAGGAATGGCAATAGGTACTTCTTTTGCCTATAACTCCGATAAAGGATTAGTTACAGCCATAGCAATAGGTATTCAAGATATCCCTGAAGGCATGGCGGTAACTTTGCCTTTAATATCATTAGGTTATGGAATACTCTTCTCTTTATTTATAGGTTTTTTAAGCGGATTTTCTGAGCTAATTACTGCGGTTTTTGGTTATGTTATTTTCGAATATTTAAACTTACTTTTGCCCTTGGGATTATCGATGGCAGGTAGTGCTATGATCTACGTCACAACAAAAGAAATGTTTCCCGAAATATATCACGAAACAAACAAACATCAAGAAAGAAAAATAACACTTTCGTTTTTAATAGGCTTTTTAATAATGCTAATTTTAGATAGTGTTTTAGGATAACAAATTGCTTCACTCAATCTTTTTAAAATTTTTTAATTATTATTCCTAATAAAGTGCCCCCGTAGTCTAGTCCGGCAAGGATAACGGCCTTTCGAGCCGTAGACCCGGGTTCAAATCCCGGCGGGGGCATATATTCTATTCTTATTTTACTACATCAACATAAGTACCTTTATTCTCAAAATAAACAAGATTGTTATTTGTAAGCAAACAAATAGTTTGAGAAGGTTTTAAATGCTCTATATAAGCATATCTCTTAATATTATTATCCCTATAATATAGATTAGGAAACTCTCCGTCTTCCCATTCATCACGCAAGTACTGCAAAAAATTCTTATCATCCTCAACCATATCA
Organism: Nanobdellati archaeon; assembly: GCA_026997215.1. Taxonomy (GTDB): domain Archaea; phylum EX4484-52; class EX4484-52; order EX4484-52; family JAADEF01; genus JAADEF01. Next base: position 2,543 of record JALWJP010000096.1, on the reverse strand, counting down.
GAACTTAAAGGATTATTCTCATTCAAAAAACAAAGAATCTGATTAGGAGTAAGCATAGGATTAAATTTAACACTGCTTCCCTCTGCCTGTACATAAACATTATCTACCATCTTTTTTATGTTTTTATTTAGTTGTATCCATGAACTCTCAACATCTATCTTCTCCATACCTTGTGTAATCTTTAATCCTATAATAGCGGATAAAGATATCAAAAATGCCGCAAATATAGCCCCGATTATAAAACCCAAACTATACTCCATATAAATTATTTATTATTTATCATCAATATAAAGATTTATGAAGATCATCACAGGATTTAATGTAGTGGAGGATTTAATAGTTGAATTAAACAACGAGATTATAAAACTTCATATAAAAGTTAAACCTGAAATAAAGGATGCTATATTCAATGAGAAAGACATAGAATTAGAAATGAATGCTCAAGAAAAAGAAAAAATAAAAAAGATAATATTGCCTTATGTAAAAGAAAGAAGAATAGGAGGTCAAGCAGGAATAATAGGCGAGGAATTAGGCAGATTGGGTTATAAAGTGGAGATATGGAGTAATTACTGCTCTCTACCTTTACGATACGCTATTCCTAAAAAAACTACGAAAGATTGTTTAGATAAATTAAGACAAAATATCATATTGGAGTATAAAAAAAACGAAAAACTTTTAAATCATATAACCTTAGACAATAACAGACTAATATTGGCTGATCGAAGTATAATAACTTTGCCTTATTCAGAGATAAAAATAAAAGGAGATAAAGGTTTCTTTAGCGGTTACCATCACATAACAGATTTAAATCAATTTAAAATAGTAAAAGAAAATATTCCTAACTTAGAAGAAGTTAAGAAAAGGCATATAGAACTTGCAATGAATGCCCATGAAAGAATAAGAAAACTTATCTCAAAGGAGATAATTCCTACCATGCATAGCATAGGAGCGAATATTTATGAAATAGAAGCGTATTATGGAGTAAATGCTTATGACTTTGAAAAAATAATAGATAAAGTATTTAAACACGAGATAGAAAGATTACATGTGCATGATAGGGAAAAACATTATGTAATATTCGACAACAGAAAAAGCGATGTAAAAAAAGAATTAAAAGCCTTATTAAAAGGTAATAAAGCAGTAATAAGCAAAGCAAAATTTGGCTATGTAAGAAAAAACTATAATTCAAGAATAATTCCGCAAGAGACATTTATTCAAACTTACGGAGATCATACCATC
>JALWJP010000096.1:0-1294 GCA_026997215.1 Nanobdellati archaeon | reverse complement strand
CAGAGAATCCTAAATTCACTGTAGGATTAGGGGATATTCTTAGCGCTTTTTCTTTCGTAGCCTTAGATTAAGTATTTCCCATGATCTCATTAATTTTTTTAGTTTAATTATTTTAGCTTCTATATTGTAATATCTTCTTTGTTCCTCTCTTATCAATTCATTAAACATTTTATCACTAATACGCCTATGAAAATAATCTTCTTCTATTTTTCTTATCCTTGTTAGTACCTCTTTTTGAAGTCTTTTAAGCTTATAAATATTTAAAAGAGCATATAAATAAGGAAATATATAACGTAATGCAGTAATACCTAAAGCCAGATACAATAAAGCAAGTATTAACTCTCTTCTATGGTAATAAATAGATTGAGATTTTGTTGGTGATTTTAAAACCACAGAATAATATTTAGGATCTCCACAAACTAAATATTCTGAAATACTCTTTGACCCATCATAATAGTAAACTTTAATTAAATTATCTATAACGATATAATAATGGGTTTCTCCAAAAACAGGGTAGAAATAATAAAGATCGTACAAAGGATAATACTCATATTTAAAATTTGTGAAATGTAAAGTTAAATTAAAAAAGGTAATATTTGGAGTGTTGGCCTCTATAACTAACGTATTTTCTAACTCATTCCACCGCGCTACCATTATTTTGTTTAAAGGAATGTTAGATTCTACTTTTACATCATCATAACTAAAAGGATAAATGAAATTTATAAATAAAGTATAACGAATGTTAAAAGGTCTCTCGTATGCTTTACATAATCCAACAGAATAACTAAGAGTTATATTTTTCGGTTGATAGGATAAAAAAAGAAAGTCGTTTTCTTCAGCATAAGATAAAGACAGATTAAAAAGTAATGATAATAACATAAAGAATAAAAGCGTAATTTTTAAGCGCATTTTATCACATAAAATCACGCTATGTGATTTAGAGAATCTTCTTTCTCACTTCTTATTTTCTTTTCAGGCGGTATTCTGTATTTTCTTTTTTCTAATTCTTTTAATTGTCTAAATATATTAAATATACCCCACCAATGACTTCTCCTTTCACGCCTATGCCTCCTTCTCGCATACATATCTTTTGTTGTATCTTCAACAGTAACAGAAGAAGCATAAGAAGCGCCAACATCATAAAAATTATTTTGAGATGGAATCTGAGGAGAACCCCATGCTAAATAACATGCCAAAATTCCTGTTGCTAAATAACCGCCATATTTATTAAATCCATTATTTTTCAATCCATCAACAACTTTCCTATAGATCTCTCGAAAGTTGTACATGAACA
>JALWJP010000095.1 GCA_026997215.1 Nanobdellati archaeon | reverse complement strand
TTTTTTTAAGATGATTTTAACGGCAATTCCCATTACGCCAAGGGCTAATACTAGCAAAGTGAGAAATATTAATTTATACGGGCAAGAAAATCATGCATTTATTAGTTTAAGAGATGCACGAAAATTAAATTTGCGAGGAGGAGAACGAGTAAAGGTTATGACTCATTTTAAGAGTAAAACCTATATTGTTGAGGTGGATAGAAAGGGAGAGATTGTAAAAGAAGGAGAAATAGTTTTAACACAAAATCATCATGATAAAAAAACATATTTTTCAGATGGTTCTTATGTTCGTGTGAAACCCGTGCTTTTATCTAAATCCAAAGAAATAATAAAAAAGAAAATAGAGGGGTTAGAATTGAGTCCTAAGGAAATAAGGCAATTAGTTTCTGACATATATTACGATAGACTATCAAAAATAGAACTTAGTGCTTTTATTACTGCAGTTTATATTCATGGCTATAGTATAAAAGAAATAACTGCATTGACTAAAGAGATGTATAAATACGGGGATGTTGTATCTTGGCCTTTTCACTGGAAAATTATGGATAAACATTCTATTGGAGGCATACCCGGTAATAGAACTACGCCTATTGTTGTGAGTATTGTAGCAGCAAGCGGTCTTAAGATTCCTAAAACATCTAGTAGGAGTATAACTTCTCCGGCAGGAACTGCGGATACTATGGAAGTGGTTGCACCTGTAGAATTTAGCGCTCATGAAATAAAAAAGATAGTTAAGAAAACCAATGGATGTTTAGTATGGGGTGGTGCTTTAGATTTAGCTCCTGTGGATGATAAACTTATTCAGGTTGAGCACCCCCTTTCTCTAGATCCTGAAGGACAAGTTATAGCCTCTATTCTATCTAAAAAGAAGTCTGTAGGTAGTAAATATGTTTTGATAGATATTCCTTATGGTGAAGGTAGTAAAGTAGAAAGTTTTCAAGAGGCAAAAATGATGGCTGAGAAGTTTAAAGTGGTGGGATCTAAACTCAACATGTATGTGGAAGCAGTTATAACAAAAGGTGACGAGCCTATTGGTAGAGGTATAGGTCCAGTATTAGAGATGATAGATATTATTGCTGTTTTACATGGTAGAGGTCCTCAGGATTTAAAGGCTAAATCATTAGAGCTAGCATCACAGCTTTTAATGATGGGAGGTAAAGGAGGGGAAAAAGAAGCAAGGTATATTTTAGAAAAGGGTTTGGCTTTTAAGAAATTTAAGGAAATTGTTGAGGCTCAAGGCGGGAATTTAAATAAAAGTTTTGTTGACATGTTAGGAAAGCATACTTATGAAGTTAAAGCCAAGAAAAGTGGTATCATTACCAGCATAAGTAATAAAGCTATTGCTGAAATTGCTAAAAGAGCAGGTGCCCCTTCTTTTAAAGGTGCAGGTGTATACCTTTATAAAAAGAAGGGTGAAAGTGTAAAAAAAGGAGATGTATTGTTTAGAATATATGCCGAAACTGAGAAAAAATTAGATTATGCTTTAGAAGTAATGAACATCTTACATCCTTACAGAATTAGCGATAAAAATCAATACATAATGGAAAAAGTTTTTTAAAGAGTTAAATAATTATTAATTTTAGAGGGTGGAAATATGCCAAAAAAGGCTAAGGAAAATGATGTAGAGAAAGAGAGAATGAGAAAGGAGATTGAGAAGTTAAAAGCAAAATTAGAAGAATTAGAGATGAGGGAATTAAAGGAAAGAGTTCAAGAAAAAAAAGAGGAGATAGAAGAATTTGTTAGAAAAAAGCCTTTATTGAGTTTGGCTATTGCAGTAGGAGCCGGGATGATCCTTGGTAAATTGTTAAGTGATTAAAATGCTTAAGAGGGAAAAGGTAATCCTTATGATATTAAAGACAGTTTTTAATTCTTTCATAAAAGTGATGGCAAAGAGGATAAGGACTTTTTTGATGAGAATGAGCATTGGCGTTTTCTTTTTATTGTTTGGAACTTATTATATAATAGATAGCATTATAAATCTAGTAGCGGAAAATTTTGGTATAAACTTAGAGCATTTAAGGTTAATAGCAGGTATTGCTATGGTTTTGGGTAGTTATATTATTCTCAATAACTGGAAGAAATAATTAAGGACAATGTTTAGGTATTATAACCTTTGATGAATCTATTTCTTTTCTTATTATCTTACAGAAATGACATAAATAATATTTTCTTTCTTCTAAGGGTTGAAGTGGTAAAACATTTGCCATAGAATGTATCTCCTTTTTTAAAGAAGAAGGGATTTTTATTTTTTTGGATTTTCCTCTTGTTTCTTTTAAATATTGAGAGACCGCTGCTTGTGTTATTCCTAATATTTCTCCAACTTCTTGCTGAGTATAACCTTTTTCATAAATGAGGATTTCTGCTATCATCTTCCTAATTATGGGAAAATATTTTTTTGACATTACCTCACACAACATTTCCATATAACACTGTTATATCATTAATTTATTTAAAATTGTTGTTTTTTATTTCTAAAAGAAAATTATTTTAAAAATTGCGGTTGAGACTATAAGATAAGGGCTGGTGGTCTAGTGGCTATGACGCCGCCCTTACAAGGCGGAGGTCGCCGGTTCAAATCCGGCCCGGCCCATTCGAATATGCTTAAGAAGTAGAAGAAAGTCTTTTTTGATGTTCTTTTATTAGAGCGTGTTCTGCAGTCATAAAATTATATTCCATCATCATTTCAATATCTTTTATCCACTTATCTACTTCTTTTGAAAATTCTCTTAATGCGTCTTTGTCTTTAAAAGTTCTTTTTTCTATATCAATACCTAGATATTTTTTTATAATGTCTAAGTCTATACCCTCATTTTTTAAATAACCTCCAGTTGTTGGTCTATCATCATTATGTAGTATCAAAACAGCTAATAATTTTTTAAGTTGTTTTAAAGCATTATATGCTTTCCATAGATCTCCTTGATTGTGCATAGCTCTCGCGATAACCTCATGTGCAGCAGCATGTCTGTTTAGCACGCTAATCATTATACCAAATGACGCTCCTATTAAAAATCCAAACCAGTTAATTTGAGCATTGGGGTTGATGTTTAATATATATATGAGTATGCTTCCTGCTCCTATTACTAATATCGCTATTAAAAACCATTCTACGTATTTTGAAACTTGCCTTTTTTGTTCCGTACCTATTAATTTAAGAGCCAGACCGTAATGGTATATGAGTAATATAAAGAAACTCAATACTGCCAGCAATACTGAGACTTCTAAAGATGGAAGATTTATGGGAGTATAAGGAACAATAAAATAACCTAATATTCCTGTTGTTAATATGAGGGGTGAGTGAACAAGTAAATGAGTTAACATTTTACTTCCAAGGAAGAAGCCGTATTCTCTGGCTTTTTTACGGTAATAGAAACTTAAGCCTAATATTAAAACAGCAGCAAAAAATGTTAGAATTGCTAAAACTCCATACTCAGCAACATATCTAGCAACTGCTAAAGAAACACCACCGGCCATGGCAATTAATGCCATCGCAAGAGCGATTATGCTATTATATTTCTCATTATTGCTAAAGAAATTTATTTCCATTAAAATGCCTTCAACAAGAAAATAGATTAGTAAGAAAGGACCTAACACGTAACCTATAAGTTCTATTATACCTTTCATGTAATTTCCATTGCTGCTTAAATTAGAGATTATACTGTTAATAAGTTCGTTAAAATCCCTGTATTCTCCAAATTTAATGGTTGCAGCATACACTTCCTTTGCTGCAAATCCAATTAACAACATTA
>JALWJP010000094.1 GCA_026997215.1 Nanobdellati archaeon | reverse complement strand
ATTATAAGCAGTATGTTATAGATCTTATAAAATCCTATCATTTAATTTATGCAGAAGATCCTCTATATGAAAAAGATTTTGAAGGATTTGCAGAAATAACTAAGAAAGCTAAAAAAACCTATATTACAGGAGATGATCTCACCACAACAAACCCAGAGTTGTTAAAGAAGGCTATCAAACATAAATCTATCACAGGTATAATAATAAAGCCAAATCAAATTGGTACGATAACAGAGGCTTTAGATACCAAAGCAATAGCAGAAAAACATAAGATATTGCCTGTCTTATCTCATCGTTCTGGAGAAGCGGATGATTATACTATCTCACATTTAGCATTAGCATATAATTTCAAGGTAATAAAGGCAGGAATAGCACAATCACGAATACCTAAACTTAACGAGTTGATGAGGCTATGGAACAAAATAGAAAAAAAGAAAATGTCCAGAATATAAAAAAGGAAGTATTAAAAAAAGTTACACCTACTGAAAAAGAAAGAAATCATCTCTTAAATTTATTTGAAAAAATAAAAAAAATCATATTAAAAAAGGATAAAGAAAAACTAATAAAAAAAGTAGAACTTGTAGGTTCTGTTGCTAAAAATACCTTTCTTAAAGGAGAAGGTGATTTAGATATCTTTATTTTCTTTGATGAAAACGTTACCAGAGAGAAATTAGAAGAATACGGTTTAATGATAGGTAAAGAAGTTTTTGATGAATTAAAGATAAAATATATAATAAAATATGCTGAACATCCTTATGTAAAAGGATCTTACCGAGGAATAAAAATAGAAATTGTTCCTGCTTATTATTTAAAATCCATAAGCAAGGTAGTGAGTGCTGTTGACAGAACACCGTTTCATAAAAGATATGTTATTGAGCATTTAAAGAATCCTGAAGAAGTACTATTACTTAAAAAATTTATGAAATCAGCAGGCGTGTATGGTTCAGAATTAGCTGTGAAAGGTTTCTCAGGATATGCAGCAGAACTTTTGATTATAAAATACCAAAGATTTGAAGAAGTGCTAAAAGCAGCAATAAGTTGGAAAGAAAGAGAAGTCATATGTTTAGAATCATGTGATAAAAAAAAGATCATAAAAAAGTTTAAAGATGCTGCTCTCATAATTGTAGATCCTGTTGATTCCAATCGTAATGTTACTGCAGCTGTAAGCAAACAAAGTCTTATGAGGTTTAAGATTTATTCTTACCTATTCTTATCTCGTCCTTCATTAAAGTTTTTTGAACCTGCCTTACCCTCTTCTAAAGAAGTATTTCAAAAAGTTAAAGAAACAAAACGTCATTATTTCATAGCACAGTTCAAGAACAGTGAAAAAGTCATAGAGGACATCATTATGCCTCAATTAGAGAAATTAAGAAAATTAGCCCTTTATTTTTATAAACTGCATGATTTTGGTGTAGTAAGAAGTTTTCCATATTATTGTGGTAAAGGCTATGGCTTATATTTTGAGTTTCATGCTCGTGCTTTCTCAACACAAAGACATGTGGAAGGACCTGATTTAAAGGCAGACATTAACAGAATAAAAAACTTTCTAAAAAAATATAAAGAAGTGTGGGTTGATGAGCATGGAAAAATTAATGCTAATACTCCTCGCCTATATAAGAAACCAGAAGATTTTTTCTTAAACCTAAAAGACAAGGATTTTAATGAATTGAGACAACAAGGTATTCCTAAAAACATTGCTAAAGATTATGCAAGTCTAAAAATAAAGAAAATAGAGAGATGTGATGATTTCATAAAGAGGTTAAAATTAATAGAAACAAATATATAAAGTAAAAGCCCTAAATTAAATATAGGAGGTGTTAAAATGATAGGAGGTCTTTTTTTGTTAGCCGCAGGAGTTTATTTGCTTACATGTTTGAGAGTGGTTAATGAATGGGAGCGAGGCGTTATGCTAACTTTCGGAAAATTCACAGGAGTAAAGCAACCAGGTTGGAGATTAGTTTTTTGGCCTTTTCAAAGCATGATAAAGGTTGATATGAGAACCCTAACCATAGATGTAAGGGAACAAGAAGTTATAACAAAAGACAATGTAACTGTAAAAATAAACAGCATTACCTACATAAAAATAATTAGTCCTGAAAAATCTGTTATTAAAGCGCAAGACCCTTATTTGCTTTCCTCCACTTATTCCCAAACCATACTTAGAGATATCGTTGGTACTTATGAACTTGATGAGTTATTGCAAAAAAGATCTGAAATCGCAAAACAGTTGAAAGATGAAATAGATAAAAAAATGGATGAATATGGCGTAGATGTTGTAGATGTTAAAATCCAAGATATTATTGTAGATGAGAAGCTAAAGAATGCAATGGCAAGGGTTGCTGAGGCAGAAAGGGAAAAAAGAGCCATCATAACAAAGGCCATAGGTGAGGAAGAGGCTGCGAAGCGCTATCTTAACGCAAGCAAAACAATAGGTAAAGATGAAAACGCAATTTATCTTAGGACTTTGCACTTACTTTCAGATATTTCTAAAGATCCGAGCAATAAATTTATCATAATGCCTTTGGAATTTGCAAAAATATTGAAAAATAAGAAACAATAAAATTTTTCTTTTTTATTTATTAATTGCGTTTTTAAGAATCTCTGCATATTTATTAAACATCTCTTTATTAGGAAATGCTATGAATTCCATATCCGTGTTAAGAGGTATCAAAGGTTGATTCCAAAAACTTTCCTCCTTCATATCTTTACCTGTCACTATTGCTCCTAATTTTTTAAGAATATAAGCAGCAGGAACATCATAAGGATGTGCACATAACATATCAACACCATAGCGATTTTTTATACTTTTTCTTATATCCACTATAAGAGAAATTTTACCTTCCAACATCGCAAGCATTTGACCTGCTGTTGTTAAATACTGCTCGTTAAATATAACTTTATTACCTACTGCATTCCAAAAATTATCTGCTATCTCCGCAACATGTTTATAAGGAGGGAAAGGTGCAACAAAGCAGATATGGCTGTGATCAATATCGTTTAATCCTCTGTTTTTTAACTTCTCTACTTCCCATTCTTCCAAGTTCTCTATATTTCTTCCTCTTAAGGTTGTAAGATCAAATTTATAAACTAAAGGTTCTGTTGTTTCTGATGCGAGAATAAACTCGTAAATGTGCTCACGAGAAGGAGGCAACCTTCCCAATATCACGCCTTGAATATCTTTAAGCTTTGTTTCCTTACCTTTCCATTTTCCATATGCAAAAATAAGCCAGGCTGCTCGCTCATCTCTCATTAACTCTCTCGATCCATCAACAGGATCAATAAGTACAAAGTATTCCGCATTATCACGAATAGGATAAGAGTAATGCTCAGAAAGAATATTAATCTGCTCATTATGTTTATAAAGATCATCAAGATAGGGTTTATAAACTTGATCCACAATTACATCTATAGCATAAGCAAAATCATTACTATTTCCCTCTTTAACTGCTGAGAGATTAGCTATAGATTTTTGTAAGTCTCTTAACTTTTTTAAAACAGAAACATACATCTTAAAACAGGTTGAACGCAGCTTTTCCTCAAATTTTTTATCCATGTATTTTATAAATAAATTAAGAATTAAAAAGGTTGTGTCCTATAAAACATGAGGGGTAAACCACCTATACACGTATAAACACCAACAAATAGTGATATTATAATCGTGCCTATAATTTGATGAGAGGAGATTAATATTTCATACTAAATTTTAGGTTGATAATCTAAGATTAGGTTAGTTTTATAGGTTGATGAGAGAATTATTGGACAATCCCTCTATCACATTAAAATATTAAGAAATATTTTTA
>JALWJP010000093.1 GCA_026997215.1 Nanobdellati archaeon | reverse complement strand
ACTTAATGCATATTTTTCATTTTTTTTGAATGCTAGAGATAACAGAATTAAGCTTAACGAGAGTAGTTCGGTTCCTACTCTTAAAGCGTAAATATAGAATATTGGTGTTCCCATTAAAATTAAATAATAAGATTCTTTCGGTATGTTATAAGTTTTGATAAAAAGATGAGATGAATATAAGAAAATACTTATAGTTACGAGAGCATATAGTATGGAGGTGATAAAGAAGTTATGAAAGCTTATAATGGATAAGGTACCTAATAGAAATGGAAGCAAAGGAGCACGATATACTTCAAAATAGTGACTATTATGAAATAAATAATTACCAGATAAATAATAAGCCATAAAATCCCAATTTGGTACATATTTGATTAAAGGAACGAAGTAAAATAAAAAAAGTGCCGCTATTATTAATAATTCAGGAAAATTTCTTTTCAACCTTGAAAATTCCATGTTTTTGGTGAAATTTTTAAATTTTAAAAAATGTGAAGTATTATCTATTAAAGAAGGTGATTTTTATTAAAACAGATGTAAAGATCCTTTTATTTTTAAGCGTGTTGTATACTTTATCAGTTATAGGTATTACTATCACTATTACCTCTTATCTGGATAAGATTAAAACAGAAGACTTAATTTACGAGTACAGATATGAGTTCCTACAACTTAACGATTACGATCTTACTTTAGATTTCTTAGACATCTGGCGAGAAGAAGGGAAGCCCTATAATTGTGAGAAAGGTAAAGATGCTATTAAGCAAATTGTGTGGTATATGAGGGAAATAGGATCTAAACTTTCACGATATGGTGAGTCTTCTACGAAACTTAGTGAGAAGGATTTTGATTATTTGAAAAGAAAATATTACCTTTTAGAATTAAAGGAATACCTTTTATTAAAAAAGCTTAAAGAAAAGTGCAATGAGATAAATATTATTCTTTTTTTCTATAAAAGAGAGGACAAAAACTCTCAAATAATGGGAAGGGTTCTTGCAGAAGCAGCATCAGATTTAAATGATACCTATGTATTGGCTTTTGATATTGATTATCAGGATATATCTCTTCTTAACTTGATAAAAGAAAGGTTTAATGTTAGTTCTAACGATGCCCCTGTTTTTATAGTAAATGATAAGAGTACCTATAAGGGCTTGTATACTAAGAACGAAGTGATTAGAATAATAGAGGAGGGGTAGTTGTGCATATAGCCATAATTCCTGATGGTAATAGGAGATGGGCTAAGGAGAGAGGCTTATCTAAAAAAGAAGGTCATTTAAAAGGAGTAGAGAAAATATTTCTGACTATTGATTGGTTCTTGAAAAAAGATGAATTAAAAGGGCTTTCTATTTTTTTATTATCTACTGAGAATTTTAAAAAAAGAAATAAAGAAGAGATAAATTATTTAGAGTATTTAGGTATGCAAATGTTGAATATTATGCAGGAAAAATATAAAGGAAGATTAATATTAAATGTGAGGGGTAAAATTGAAGATCTTAAAGAAGAGTTAAGAGAAATGATAAAAAGAGTAGAGAAAAATCTTAATCAAGGAAAACAGCTTAATCTTTTAATTAATTATGGAGGAAGATTAGAGATAGTAACTGCTGCAAAAAACATACCAACTGGAGAAAATATTGATGAAGAAGAATTTAAAAAATATTTGTGGATGAAAAGCGATGTAGATCTTGTTATTAGAACAGGTAAAGAAACAAGAATAAGTAATTTTTTACTTTATCAAATAGCTTATGCTGAAATATTCTTTTTAGATGTTTATTGGCCAGACATTACAGAAGATATTCTAGAAAATGTATTAACTGAGTTTAAAAAGAAAAATCGAAGATTCGGGAGATAAGTATGAAATTATTTTTTCTTTTAAACAAAAGTAATGTTTCTTTAAGTAAGGGAGAAGCATTGGCTTTAGCACGACTATGTTCTTCAAATCCTAAGATTATAGAGGAGAAAGAAGATTATCTTATTATCGAAGTAGATAATTTATGCGAAGAATTAAAAAATGTAGCATTTAATAAGTTGGTAGGGGAGATAGTAGAAGATATTTCTGATTTAAAAGGCGATGTTTATAGATTAGAAGGATGTAGTTTTCAAGAAAAGCGTTCTATGCTTCAACAACTTAATAAAGCCGGTATTTTGTTAGATAAAACTGCTGTTAATGAGTTATACGTTTGTTCAGGTTATCTATTAAAGGTAATAAAAAAAGTGAAAGAAAAAGAATTCTCTGATAGGGAACCTCAAAACAGACCTGGTTTTATGCCCTTTACTTTGAGGCCTAGAATCGCCCAGACATTAGTAAATTTAGCTGAAGTGAGAGAAGGAGATGTGATACTAGACGCTTTTTGCGGTATAGGAGGTATCTTACTAGAAAGTTGTGTGAATGCAAAGGCTAAAGGCGTATGTTTGGAAAAATATAAAGACATTCTGTGGAAAGCAAAAAAGAATTTTGATCATTACAATTGTAAGGGTAGAAACTGGTGCATATTAGGCGATGCTAAAACATTGCCTTTTAAAGATAACGCATTTGATGCAATTATTACGGATATGCCTTACGGGAGAGCAAGTAAAGTTGATAAGGAGATAAAACATCTTTATACTCATTTCTTCTTGGAAGTAGAACGCGTGTTAAAACCTAATAAAAAAGCAGTTATTATGACTAATTATTCGTCTTTGGATTTACCTTCTCAGATAGTTATTGAAGAACACTACTCCATTTATGTGCATAAATCTTTAACTCGTAACATTTTTGTTTTAAGAAAAAAATAATCACTTCTTTGGAATTACATTAGTATATAATATTTTTTATATCATCTATATTCTAAACAAAATTATGTTTATACACTTTATAATATATATTTGGTTTTATATCATTATAACTACTAATCAATTAGTTAATTAATATCACGTGGTTATGCGAACTTAATTTATCTCTTTATCTTCTTATAAACCAGATAAATAAAAGAACCTAATGCAAAAGCTTTAATGTCGTTTTCATCATAACAACCACTCATTATATTGTATTTTTGAAACATTTCTAAAAGAGTTAATGATGTTGTAGACATGATGATGCTTAATATATCCGCATATTTGTTTATGCGAAGTTTATCAATTTTTCTTAATACTTCGTTGTATATTGCTGCTAAAGCAAAACTCCCTATAAGATCATCTCCATACCATTTAAAGTACCTATGAGCATTTATTGATATTTCCTTTAAAAACTCAATTTTATTAGCCACTTTATTACTTATATTTGCATAGGTACCTGCTAATAACCCACCTTTTACAATGTATTTCATAGAATTATAAAAAGACATACTTTTAGCTTCTTCTGATATCGTTTTTAGATAATCCATGGTTTATACACCTTCGCATAATGTACCTTATGCGAACTTAATGTCTTGTAACTATCACATCTAATGGTTCTGAATATTCTGGATTATACGGGTTTCCTTCTCTATATACTACTATTATTTTACCATGGTTCTCTTTAAATACACCATATACTGCTGCTGTTAAATCAGAATAAGTTTTAAGATCTATGTTATTTTCTTTAGCATACTTTTTTATTTTATCTTCGTATATAGGTGTTATTTTTATATGTCCTTCTTCATTTATTTGAGCGACTAATACAGGAGACATATTTTGTTTAGAAGGTTGAAAATATATATCATATCCTCGTAAATCATTTTCTTCTTTTAATGGATTATAACTTCGCATAACTTCTGCATTTCTAATTGCTTTATAGGTATTGTTTAATCTCATTTTTTATCACCTTTTGATAGTATGTACTATTATATAGTACATACTTATTTAAAAATATTTCTTCACTTTATTTTATATATTGTAGTTTATAAACAAATATTTGTTAATAGTTTGATAAAAAAGATTTACTTAAATAAATAATTGTTTTAAGAAGTATATATAAGTTTTAGCAATTCCTATGT
>JALWJP010000092.1 GCA_026997215.1 Nanobdellati archaeon | reverse complement strand
AAATAGGAATTATAAGGGAAATGTAGAAGATAATAAAGAATATTATAAAGAGGTGTCTAAAAAAATAGAAGAATTAAATAAGCAATACGATTATATAGTTATTGCTTCACCCGGTTTTTATAAAGAATACGTTATAGATGAATTAAAGAAAAAAGGCATAAAAATCATATCATCAGAGTGTAGTGTTACAGGTATTAGAGGTATAAGAGAAGTTGTTAAAAGAGGAGTAACTGAAAAAATAAGAGAATATTATGTATTAAAGGAGGAGAACGAAATCATGGAAAGATTTCTGAAAATGTTATCTCAAGAAAGCGATCTTGTAGTATATGGAAAGAACGAAGTTAAGAATGCATTAGAACATGGCGCAGTAGAAACATTAATAATAGATGAAGATTCTTTAGAAGAATTAGATGAGATTATGGAAATGGCTCAAAAAACTTCGGCTCATATTAAAATAATAAGTAAAGCTAATGAGTATCATCATCAACTCAAAGGATTCGGAGGCGTGGTAGGCATATTAAGATTTAAAATTAACTAACAATCTCTAACAAACTTATAAGTTCCGCATTCCGTCGCAACTATAACTTTATATTTCTCTCCTTCTAAGCATGAAAATGAGCAGTTATTTGCAGGGAAAGCATAATACTTTATGCCTAAAGGAGAGATATAGGAGTTGTTAAGATATAAGGAGCAGTACTTATCTGGATTAGATAAGCTTTCTATGGTTATGGAGGTTATGGTTAAGTTGAGATTAGAAGGATTATCTAAGAGGAGTATAATAGATTCTTCTGCTTTATCTATGTAAGTTAAGGTGTAAGCATCTAATATTGGGGTGTCTGATTGATCTGCTGTTGAGTTAAGTATAAACTTAAGGAACAAAGATTTCCAGGATTGTTGTTGTGGTGTGAAATCATAGCTATTGCTTGAGTCTAATGAGATTTTTGTGTATGTTGTGTTATCCTTTGAAATGAAGATGTCTATAAGGTTAGGGTATTTATCTATGTTGAATGTTAAGGATGTTATTACATCTGCTGGTGTTAAGTTGAATGTTAAGAGGTTTTTGGTTATTAGTTGGCCTGTGGTGTAGTAAGGAGTGTAAGTATTTGAAAGGATCAGAGAATTATAAGCATTTATTTCTTCTTGTAAGTTATGTCTGGTTTTTATTAAAAACCAAACGTCTTTGTTGTAGTTTGGTGGAGTATAGAGATTATTGGTTTTTTGTAAAGTTGCGTTGAGGTTGTAGTTCTTGACAAAGACAGGTAATGCGCTCTTATCCTTGCTCCCATTGCCAAGTTGTCCTTCCCAATTCCTTCCCCAGCATAGCACAGAACCATTGTTAAGTAAAGCGCATGTATGATATGATCCTGCAGAGATTTGAGTTACGTTTACAAGATAAGATGTGTTTGTTGGGTCTTTTACAAAAGTTGGTAAAGAATAATCTCTTGAACTATATTCATAAACCCCATCACCAATTTGTTGATTAAAATCGTCTCCCCAACATAGCACAGAGCTATTGTTTAGCAAAGCACATGTGTGATATGATCCTGCAGATATATGCACTACATCTTTTAAGTAATCATTACCTGTCCAATCTTTTACGAATGTTGGTAATAATTTATAAATTGTAGTTCCATCACCTAATTGACCATTATCATTATATCCCCAGCAAAGCATTGATCCGTTGTTGAGTAGAGCACAGGTATGGCTCCATCCTGCAGAGATTTGAGTTACGTTTTCAAGGTAAGATGTATTTGTTGGGTCTTTAACAAAAGTTGGTAAAAGATTACAATCATTACCAGAAGGCCAGTCTGAACAATCATAAGTTCCTCTTATCCCATTGCCGAGTTGACCTTCATAATTCTTTCCCCAGCATAGCACAGAACCATTGTTAAGTAAAGCGCATGTATGATATAATCCTGCAGATATATGCACTACATCTTTTAAGTAATCATTACCTGTTGGATCTTTTACATAAACTGGTAAATATTTATTTGTTGTTGTTCCATCTCCGATTTGACCATAACCATTATATCCCCAGCAAAGCATTGATCCGTTGTTGAGTAGAGCACAGGCATGACTATTTCCTGCAGCTATTTGAGTTACATTTTCAAGATAAGAAGTGTTTGTTGGGTCTTTAACAAAAGCCAACAAATATCCATCAGCAGTCATGCCATTGCCGAGTTGACCGTGACTATTTTTCCCCCAACAAAGCACTGATCCGTTGTTAAATAAAGCACAGGTATGGCTCCATCCTGCGGATATTTGAACCACGTTTTTAAAATATAGGTATCCTGCCAAATCTTTAACCATCGTAGGTAATGATTTATCAGTTGTGGTTCCATCCCCTAATTGACCATAACCATTAGAGCCCCAGCAAAGCATTGATCCGTTGTTTAGCAAAGCGCATGTATGATATAATCCTGCAGATATATGCACTACATCTTTTAAGTAATCATTACCTGATGGGTTTTTTACGAATGTTGGGAGAGATCCTTCAAAATCTATTGTTCCATTACCTAATTGTCCATAATAATTCCATCCCCAACAAAGTACAGAACCATTGGAAAGTAAGGCGCAGGTATGATAGGATCCTAAACCAATTTGCACTACATCTTTTAAGTAATCGTTACCTGTTTGGTCTTTTACAAAGGTTGGTAATAATGTATTTTGAGTGGTTCCATCTCCTAACTCGCCATTGTTATTATAACCCCAACATAGCATTGAGCCATTGGAAAGTAAAGCGCATGTATGATAGAATCCTAAAGATATTTGAGTAACATCAGATAAATAAGAAGTGTTGGTTGGATCTTTTACGAATGTTGGTAATAATCCTTTAACATCTGAGGTTCCGTTGCCGAGTTGACCATAATAATTATATCCCCAGCAGAGCATTGAGCCATTAGAAAGTAAAGCGCATGTATGAGAGTATCCTGCAGATATTTGTGTAACATCAGATAAATAGCCTGTACCTGAAGGGTTTTTTACGAATGTTGGTAATGATTTATCATTAGATGTTCCATCTCCTAATTGTCCATAATAATTCCATCCCCAACAAAGTACAGAACCATTGGAAAGTAAGGCGCAGGTATGGATTGATCCTGAAGATATTTGAGTTATGTTTTCAAGATAACTATTACCTGTCCAGTCTTTTACGAATGTTGGTAATAATTTATTTTGAGTGGTTCCATCGCCGAGTTGACCATAATAATTATATCCCCCGCATAGCACAGAGCTATTGTTTAGCAAAGCACATGTATGGCCTGATCCTGCGGCTATTTGTACTACATCTTTTAAGTAATCGTTACCTGTCCAGTCTTTCACATATAATGGAAATAAAGAATTTATAATTCTTCTGTAGTTGTCTCCCGGATTTCCTAATTGACCGTAATAATTTCTTCCCCAACAAAGCATTGATCCATTGGAAAGTAATGCGCATGTATGGCTTGATCCTTCAGATATTTGTGTGATGTTTAAAGATAATGCTTTTGTTCCAGAAACATATTTAAATTCTTCAGGTAAAGAATTGTAACCATAATAAAAGGTTCCAAATCCTATGTAATAATCTGCTCCCCAATGATAGAAAGAGCCGTTCTTTAACAAAGCGTATGAATGACTACCGCCATAAGAATTAAACCATAACACAGCATAGGTTTGCTCATCATTACCATAAGAATTCTCAAATGTATTGCCGTAAGAGCCGTAATGATAATCAGCATTGTCTCCGAATAATAAGTAGATGGTTGTGTTGGAGTTAGAGGGTAAGGAAGGTATTTTTACCCATATTTCTGTTGTATTAGTATTACAAGAGTATTTCCATATCCAGAAAGGTAAGGAGTTGTTGTTTGCATCTATGGCTCTTATATCCTTACAATCAGATCTCATTCTTCCTAAGGATATTTGTTCTTTTGTATCATATAATATTTTTACTTGGTAATTTGTTA
>JALWJP010000091.1 GCA_026997215.1 Nanobdellati archaeon | reverse complement strand
GGATTTGATATAATGGTGATTGATTACTCGCGTGATGGAAGTGAAAAAAGCAGATATTCTCGTGAAGAATTAGAGAAAATAAAAGAAAAAGGGATAATACCTATAGCATATCTGAGCATAGGAGAAGCAGAAGATTATAGATTTTATTGGAAAGAGAACTGGTATAGCAATCCTCCTAACTGGTTAGGTAGAGAAAATGAAGAATGGAGAGGAAATTATGCGGTTAAATACTGGAACAAAGAGTGGAAATTGATCATCTTTTCCTATTTGGATAAAATCGTGGAACAAGGTTTTGCAGGCATATATCTTGACAAAGTTGATGAATTCGAATATTGGAGTGATGAAGATAATGCCGAGAATATAATCCTTTCTGAAGAAGATGCTGCAAAGAGAATGATACAGTTTATTAAAGAAATCTCAGAATACCTTAAAAACAAAACAAATGAAGACTATTACATCTTTATTCAAAATGGAGAAAGGATACTAGAATACGATAATGACACTTTAATAAATATAATATCTGGATGGGCAGTAGAAGATTTATTTTATGACGGATTAACACCTTTACCAGAACAACAAATAAAAGAACGCATGTTTTACTTAGATAAGGTAAAAGAAAAAGGGAAAATCATATTATCTGTGGATTACGTAGATGATGGAGAAGAATATAAAGGAGAAAATAAAAGAAGGATTGATGATTACATATCCAAAGCTTTAGCCAAAGGATACATACCTTATGCTGCAATATACGACAGAGAGCTTGATGAATTAAATATTATTGAAGGAGTGCAACCCCCTCTTTAATTCTCTCAACCATTCTCTCCAACAACACATCATCAACATATGCTTGCTTCTCGTTTTTAATTTCTTGCCATCTTTCTTCATCTAATACATTTACCCATTTTATGCGAAGTTTTTTAGCAGCGAGTTCAAAAGCCTTTAAACTTTCACTATCTGGTTTAAGATAAACAAAAATTTTGTCGTAAGTATGGTTTTTGAGATAATTTTCTATGCGTTTGGCATTAATTTCCACATATGCTTTCTTTATCTCCTCTGTTTCTTCATATTCTGGCCAATCATAGGCGTTAAAAGGATATTTATTCTCAAATTCGCGAGGAATAACACCAGGATTAGAAATAATAAGTTGATGTATCTGTGCATAATCTTTACCTAAGCGTTGTAGGTATCTTATGATTTTGCGATGAGTTTGAGAAGTAGAATAAGGCTTTTTATAACTGCAATGCATAAATAAAGCATATCTCTTTATTTTTGGTGGTTCATAAAACCTTGCTATAAAATCCTGCCATACTTCATAATAAGGATGTTTTAGATTTGTAAGAGTGGCTCCTCTCAATTCTTCTTTTGCTTTTTCTTTATATTCCTCGCTAAAATGAGGATAAATAACATAATCTCTTTCGTAAATCTCAACCTTTTCATGATCTCTGTATTTTTTAACAATTTCTCTAAATTCTGAAATGCTGAGAGGTCTCCATTCATTATTTAACCACAAATCAAAAAGTTTAGCATAAGAAGAATAAGCAAAGGTGTTTAGTACGGCAATACTATCAGAATATTTAAGAGCTATCTGCATCGTATTTTCAAAATCTTTTTTAACATCCTTAACGTAGGGTAGATTGACCATCACATACGTACGTACTTTAAATCCATATTTCTTTACTCTCTTTGCGGCATTTATCCATTTCTCTAAGGTTATACCTTTCTCTATCTTTTTAAGCACTTCATTATCAGCACTTTCCAAGCCCAAAGCAATGTGAACTTCTAAACCTTTAGCATCCTCTTGCAATTCTTTTAGCTTTTGATCAGTTGCAAATCCTGCCCACACCTCTATTATTACTTTTTTAATACCTCTTTTCCTCAGCTCATCAAAAATGAATTGCCTTACTTCCCGAGGAATTTGATTATTATCAATAAAGGTTCCTGAGTTAAAGATTTTTACGCCCTCTCCTTTATAATCTCCTAACAACCTTAAGAACTTATGCTTCAATTCTTCATTACTTAATATAACCACTTTCTTCTTTTTACTCATACTGCAAAAAATGCATTTTCCCCAAGCACATCTATTATTCTCTAAAATAATAGTTTTCATTTATATCTGTACCTCCTAACATAACCACATCTTAAACATCTTACTTCGAGGGATTTTGTTAAAGGATTTGCTCTATATATTGCTGTTTTTCCGCTTACAAAATAAGTATTACACTTTCTACAAAACTTAAGTTTTTGTTCTCGTGTAAAACGTATGTTAAACTTCTTAGCTATACGTCGTGCATGTTCAACATATCTGCGCGCAAGATCTTCCTTTGTTAAAGCCTCTTTTTCTGCTAAATCTAATAACTCATTTATGTGAAGTTTGGCAATCCTTAACTGCCATGCAGGTTTTCGCCTACGAGAAGCCATCATTAGATTGTTAGATCTTTTAAATATCCTTCCCTTTCTAACCATGCAACTTCTGCCTTTCTGTATTTGTATATAACATCTCCTCTTTCATCTCCTTGAATCTGCCATTTTTTAACGATAACTACATCTCCTTCTCTCAACCACAACCTTTTTCTATACTTCCCTGGAACTCTGCAAACTCTTATTTTTTTATCAGCGCATATAACATTCAACCTGCCAAAACCTAATCGTGATTCTATAATCCCTAATACCTCTCCTTCTTTCTCGTTAGGCAAACGAGCTCTTACAATCTCTTCTTCCCCTTCCAGCACTTCATTTAGTTTTTCTTTTTTTGCCATGAGTATCACCTTTCTCTCTTATTAAAAGCGTTACACGATATACTTTTTTACCATCTTTAACGCCATATAATTCTTTACTCACTTTGGTTTCATGATGAGTAAAAGCTTTTTTTATTTTATTAATTAAGGTTTTAGTACCTATATAAATATCTGTACCTTCTTTTAAATAATTAATCTTACTTATGAAAGCCAAAGGATGTTTTATACGCTCAATCATTTGAATTATTTTATTCTCTGCTTCCTCTATAAAAGATTTAGTACCTCTTAACTGAATTTTCCCCTCGTAATAACCACCGTGAATACGAGAGCATACATCACAGGTTCCTCCTAAAAATTCTATAACTTTAATTTCATCTTCATTTTTCAGAATTGCTTCCTTCTCACTTATTTCCATTATATTATGCGAAGGAAAATGTCTATTTAGAATAGATCTCAAATATTCGGGATAAGAACTATAATATCTCAGAGGAGGATCCATCCAAGTATTTCCTTTTTTATATCTCAAACATTTACACACAATAATAGATTCCTTTTTAGACTTTCTAACAACGGATTTAATTTTACAAGTTTCACAAATTACGTCCTCTTTATTTTTCAATTCCTTACCACATATAATGCAAACACGCTTCATATTTCTTATAAAAAGAAAAGGTATTAAAAAGTTTAATTCTAAAGATACTTTTGAATTTTTAAGAATGTAAATCACATTCATTGACTTTGCTAAAATTTCACAATACTTTGGTGTATAAGTTCTACATTTAAAGGTTCACCATCTTCAGAAAATACCACTTTATATGTCCGTCTAAAGTCTATTTCAATAATGGAATTCGAAAATAAATCTGTTTCATCTCTTTCCTTTACACTCAGAAAATTATCTATAACATAATATCCTCTAAGTATGCTCTTAACAGGATTAAAATAAATTAGATGGGTGTAAGAGTTAGGATCTCTTTTGATAATTGGAGGCTCTCCGCCTGGAGGATATGATATTATAATATAACGTTTAGCTGTAGGTGCTATATATATATAGCCTCCTTCTACTTTTATCATTTGTAAAGGGTAATTAGAAGGGATAATTACATGTCCAATTCTTAATCCCTCTGTAAAGATCATACCATCATATACATCATAACATGCAAAAGTATACCTTCTATCGTCTCTTTTCCATATTTTGAATTTCCCTCCTTTATAT
>JALWJP010000090.1 GCA_026997215.1 Nanobdellati archaeon | reverse complement strand
TCTAAAATTTCTGAAAGAGCTTGGGTTAACAAAACCAAATCTTTTTGCTGAAATTAGGGAATTTATCCTTCCTAAATACCAAGGAAAAGGTCCTATAAAGGATGAAAGATATTTCAATGATTTTGAAAAACTTTTAAGAGGATACGAAACTATACAATCGAACAAAAAGGAAGAATTTGTTGAGGAATTATCAAATGTACCTTTTATATATGCAGTTAAAAACAATGATTCTAAAGAAACACTCTTGTTAAAGGCAAGTGATGTTTATTTTTGCAGCGAAGACTTAAAGAATTATTTTAGTGGTTACCAACCGGTGTATTTTGTATCTGACGAGCTTTATGAGAAATTCGGAGAAGAAAGAGTGAAAAAATTTCTTAAAGATTTAGGCGTTGCAGATAAACCCCGGCGCATTGGAATAAATGCTAATTTAACTTCTGAAGAAAAAGAAGTATTGAGGAAGTCCGCAAGTTATACACAAGAAATTTACCAAAGAGATTATGATTATGAAGGCTTGGAAAACTTTTTAGATGATATGACTCCTGAAAAATCATATTTGCTTTGGAAGTTATTGCTGAAAAGTATCAAGGGCTTAGATGAAGGGGATGCGAGATCATTCTTTGAAGGCGAATATAAATGGTTTTACTATTCGGAACACTCTACAAATTTCGACACAAAATTTATAAGAATCCTTAAACAACAAGCGTGGTTGGTTGATAAAAATAATAATCTTAAGAAGCCTTCTGAAATTGCCTTTTCATGCTTGTCAGATGGTTTTCTTAAAGAAGCCCACAATATAGAGGTCTTAAAAGAGGTGCTAGGATTCAAACCCGAAATTATTGAACAGCTTCCAGAAAGAGATAGAAGAATACTGGAAATAACAAAGGATATTGATCCTGACGATCTTGAGAAAATCATTTCTGAACAATACAAGAAACCGTTAGAGCAAAAAGAGGAAAAGTGGGTACCAAAATATGAACCAGACGGAACTTCTGTGGATATAGAGGAGTTAGAACCGAATAAAATTATTACTCCTGACTTATCAAACCAAGTAAAAATTTCAAAAACGATAAGTGAGAAAAATCTTACTAATGAGCCCAAAAAACTAGATAAGGAAACCAAAAAGGCTCTTGTTGATAAGAAAGCAATTGGAGCATGGGGCGAAAAAGAGGTTTATAAAATACTCAAGGAAAGGTATATACAGCAGGGAGAAATTATTGAAACTAAATCTGGATTTGAAGTAATAGATAACGAAGGCAGAAAGATCGAAGTAATATGGCTGAATAAAAATACAGATATAGGAAAGGGATGTGACTTTATTATCAGGCAAGACAGTACCAATATTGAATACATAGAAGTTAAGACGAAAACTGAAGAAAATCCTGAACTGATAGAAGTTACAGGAACACAATGGGAGTGGGCAAGAAAGCTTCATGGAAATGGTGAAGGAGATAGATATTGTTTCTATATTGTATCAAATGCCAGAGGAAAGAACCCTAAGATCTATATATTAAAAAACCCTGTAGAACTCTGGAAGGAGGGTAAACTTTATGCGCACCCAGTTAATTTTAAATTATAAAACAAAGATAATATTGTTTCACCTACACATAATTTGTGGTATGTCCTGTCTTCCAAATTCTGGGTTTGCTAAATCTTTTTGCCCTGCTTCCTAAATCTGAGACGAATATAATAAGAGTGTTTTGCACTAAGGTTATGAAAGTATTAGAATTAAACTAAAAGGAGGTAGAGTAACGAGAGGAAAGAATTTACAGCAGAGCAGTTACCTACATTCTTACAAAAAAAAGATAAAGCAATACACAGTTATATCTGCGTGTAGGAAGTTATAGCTTTTTATGTATGAAATGGAAGACAAACATCAAAACTTAACCCTATTAAAAACACAAAAGAAGATGGAATTAAAAAGTCTTACAAATAGAAGCAACACATAAGCATAATGTATAATGTTTTTAAATCTATATAAAGGAGGTAATAATGAGGTTTTTTGGTACAAGAAAGCCAAGGATTAACGGAATTATTGGGGCTTTAGAACTTGGGGATTGGTATCTTTCCCTTACTCCAGAGCAGCAAGAGAAACTTAGGAGATATTCCGGGCAAGGAAATACACTAATAAGAGGTACAGTATCTATATCTTACTTTTATCCCCCTTATACGCAGAAGCGTTTTTTAAGCGAAGTTGCTTCAAATGCCTTACATGAAGATCCTGACTTTGCTATTCTAGTAGGTAAAAAAGGACTTACGGCAAATGGTAAGTGGATAGATCAACATTTTCTTTACAATACTATTATAGAAGCTTTTGTAATAAAAAAAGACTATAAGAGTGTCAAGAAATACTGTTTAGATGAACTGAAACATGCTTCCCAAATTCAAGCAGAGTTGACTACTGCTTTTGACGATAAATTGCCTCCTTCGATTCCCTTTAGAGACACTTTAATTGATATAGTAGTTAATGTAGAGAAGAATTATACAGAAGCAAAAAGTCTTGTAGAGATATTTGTTCGAGAGAAACTTTTGAGTCAGGAAGAATCAGCAAAGATGCTCCAAGAGATAAAAACTGCTGAACTTAAAGACAAGGTCAATAAATTATTTGAGGAAGAGAATTTTGATGAAGGTATTTTAGCCATTAATGACGAGATTAAAGAATTAGACAATATACATATATCTGAGATATACAAAATGATGGGAAATCTTTTCTTGGATAAAAATAAAGAGAAAGAGGCATTCGAATATTTCCGTAAGGCACAGATCGCTAATCCTTTAATAAGTGGAGTAGAGAATAAAATTAAACGATTATCTAAGAAACTTGGTATAGAATTAGATCAGAGTGAAATAATCCAGGAAAGAATAAATATCCTACAAGAAAAAGAGAAATCTGCAAATAACTGGTGGTCTAAACGAAACCTTGCGAATGAATATGTAAAGATTAAACAATTTGATAAAGCATGGTCTCTGTACAATGAGTCGCTCTTGTTAGCTGCTAAGGAGGGTATTTCTGGTGAAGGTATTTATCGTTACATGGCAAAAATGCTCGAGAAAGAAAAAAAATATAAAAACGCTCTTTTTTATTACCTTCTTACATATATGGAGATATCAAAATACAACATAGAACCTCCAAAGTACATTACCCAGGGGGTTGACAGATGTCTTAAAAAACTCGACATAAAGAATATTACTCGTGCAGATCTTTATGATTTAGTAAAAAGAAACAGGAATACATTAAAAATTCGTGATGCATTGGAAACAACATTAAAGAGTAAATCTAAAAACCTAAATGAGGCAAATCATGGAAGAAAAAGGTAGTATTTTAAAAGCAAGGAATAGTATCTGAAGTAAACTTTGAATATAAGCAGGGCATGTAAGCTCTTTTGTCCCGTTCTCCCAATCCAAGACAAGTATAATGAGAGAATCTATAGAGGAAGTTTTACAAAGGCTTATATTACAGAACACTTGTTAAATTTAAAAGAAATATTTTGATAATATGGATTAAACAAGGTCTCTAAGAAAGATGAAGCTAAATCCACTTTATTTCAACTTTTTGCTCTATTACTTTTTAATTATTTCTGATGAAGCAAACGCAAGTTGCAGATAATCACTATTAAGATATAATATAACACAATAATGTGATTGGAGGTAGTTAAAAATGAGAAGGCCGTGGTCCATATCTACAACCGTGAGGAATCCAGAGAGACTCCGTGCTTTTTTAAGGGTACTCAAAAAATTAGAAGGAAAACCATTTAATAAAGAAAACCAGATAAAATATCAAGAGCTTCTTATTCAGGAACGCCTCTATACTCCTACATCTTTGCCTCCAAAGTACCGAATCTACTACGAAAATCCTTCGAAAGGCATGCCTTTCGAAGTAGCTGAAGAAATTTTCATGTTAAAGAAATATAAAGATCCCGCCATGAGAGGTCGTCAGTCTGTGAATCCTCTAAATAAACTTGGCTTTGCTATCGCAAGAGAAACCAGTGGACCAGTTAAAATTACAAC
>JALWJP010000089.1:3660-4021 GCA_026997215.1 Nanobdellati archaeon | reverse complement strand
GAATGAATATGGCTCATCAGACATATCAGGCATTAAGAAAAAGAAGTGATACCTAAAAGTAGATTTTCCATGCTTTTCTAACAATTCCTGCCAATCTTCGCCAGTAACTGCGGTCTTTTCGTCATAGGTTAAGTAAAACTTTTTAGCAGATTCATCCCAAATAGTTCTTGCAACTCTTCCACCCTGCAATATACCTACAATTCCGTCAGAACCATCAACAACAGTCTCTTCACCTGTTTCCGCAGTATAAATAATAAACTCATCTGCGTCTTTTTTAATAGTGTTCGGTCTAACTTGGTCAAGTCCGTCAAACTCAGGGTTCATTTCCGCAAGTTCGCTCTTATAACTTGTTATAGTTCCA
>JALWJP010000089.1:0-3650 GCA_026997215.1 Nanobdellati archaeon | reverse complement strand
TTCTGTGCCTTTACTAAATCTACAACATCTTTTACATCGCTAACAGGTTCAGCATTAACTACCTCAACCTCTCCTTTGTCTTTAATCTTGTTCCTTACATCGTTAAGTTTTGCCATAAAAACCTCCAAATTAAATTATTTTTGAAGCGAATTTTTTCTCCGCTTCGGTTATCTCGTTAATAAACTTACCACCTGTAAGATGGTTCATATAAACCACAATTGCGTGTTTTACAAACTCTTCCATCTTCATGTCCATTTCGTCTAAGTGCTTTAACATAATTTCATAAAGCACTCTTTCAATTTGTAACTCAAACTTTTTGTATTTGGATTTTCTGAAAAGGAAATCAAAAATTTTCACCTACACCCCCGTATAAACATTTCATAGAAAACTATATCATAAAAGAACTGCTTTGTCAATAGATTTTTCTATTTTCTTTCTAAATAAATCTAATACCTCCCTTTCATTGCTTATTTTATTCTTCAAAACATTGAGAATAAGTTGCTCAATATCAGAAGAATAATAGTTAATAACAACCACCTTATTCTTTTGACCCCACCTGTGTATTCTATCAATACTTTGCTGATACATAAGTAAGTCAAAAGATAACTCATAGTTAATTAAAGTAGAAGCAACCTGCAAATTAAGTCCAGTATAACAGGCTGCCCTAACACCTAAAAATACTTCAATACTTTCATCTTTAGTAAACTGCTCCTGTTTTTCAGATATATGCTTATCACCCCCTCTTACTGCAACATATTTAATCCCATTCTTTTTAAATAGTTCCTGTAACCTATTAAAAGTTCCTACAAACTCACAAAAAATAACTTTTTTACCATCATAATTCTTAATATCCTCCAATAAAGATTTCTCTCTTTCAAGAATATCAGAAGGATAGTTAGGTTCAAGCAAATAAGGATTACTTGATACTTGCCTTAATCTAATAAATTCTGCTAACTTGTGAACAGTTAAGAACATTTCACCTTGTTCGTTAATGTAAAACATTTCAATTAAAATCTTTTGATACATTTTTTCCTGCTCTTTTTCTAACGGTATAAATCTATCAACAAAGATACGCTCAGGCAAATCAAAAACTTGGTCTTTTTCTACTCTGACAGAATAAGGTGCTATATCTTTGTAAAGTTTTGGTAAACCAACCCAAGAATCGGGGATAAAGATTGTTCTACCACCTTTGGTTCTAATTTCTTTCATTATTGCATATCTGTAAACAAATTCTTTCTTATTTCTGTATAATCCCGGAGCAACCATTCTCATTAAAGGATAAACTTTCTCAGGGCTATTAGAAATAGGTGTTCCAGTCATTAAGAGAAGCCTTTTTACATATTTTGACGCTCTCAAGAAAGCCTTAGTTATTTTAGTTTTAGGGTTTCCAATAGCGTGTGCCTCATCTGCTATTATAAAAACACTATTTTTTGTTAAAAAGGTGACAATGCTACTTATGTTAATGCGAAATTGGTCATAATTTATTAAAATGACTGCATATTTCCCTAAGATAGTCTTAAAGTTATCAATCTTTCTTAAATTATCATAATCTGCTATAAAGATTTCACTCTCAGGAATATTAAATTTTAGCAAATCGTTTTTCCAATTATATAGCAAGTGTTTCGGAGTAACAATGATAGCAAAATCACAATCGTCAGCATGCAACATTGTTGTAATAGCAGTAAAAGTCTTTCCAGTTCCCTGCTCAGAAAAATCACAACTTTTTCTCTTTCTCAAATGGAAAGAAGCATGCCTTTTTTGATGTTCAAACAGTTTAATCATTGTTAGCCTCATTCTTCCTTGCTTTTACTACTAATTCATTTGCCTTTTTCATTAAATCCTCACCAAAATCTTTTTCTAACTGTTGCAAATCAAAAACATCACAAGTAACTGTACTGCCTAACTGCTTTAAATCTTTAACTTCTACTCCCGTGTCAACTAAAGCTTCTGTCTGTTTCAAAGCCAATTGCAAAGTCTGTAAATCAGGTAAATATTCCGTAATACCAAAAGTTTTCTTATAGTAAAGAACCTTTGTATAGCATTGAGGTAAGTTTATATACAGTAAATATTTATTCTCAGGATAACCCGGTAATAAACCACCGTTTGCTTTAATAAGTTTAAACCATTCAGAATAAACCGATTGATAGCCTTTTTGTAATTTATAACCTGTTGTAACTTCATTCCAGTCAGATATTGCAGCATCAAATAAAAGAGAAAGAAAAGTATTTACTTCTGAATAAGGATTTATACCTCTTAAATTATCTAAAGATGCTACCGCTTCTTTAAATCCTTTAACATAAACAGATTCCCAAACTTTACTACTTATCTTAAAAACATCTCTCAAAAATCTTAATCCTGCATAAACAAAAATATAATTATATCTAACACGACTTGTAACCCAATGAGGCATTATCTTATCAACTATCTGTGTTCCATAAGTCCAATAATTTTTAAGTTTTGTGTCATCCACTTCTTTCATAGAGTTCAACATTAAATAATAACCTATAGACTGTAAAAGATAAGGCTGTTCAACAAGATTATTAAAATTGTCTAAATAACGAATAGAATCATTATATCTTAAATAAGCCATAATAATTCTGTCATAAGCAGCCTTTTCTCTTAATACTTCCTCACCTAAAACTACCATAGGTGCTTCTCTTTGGTATTTAACTAACGATTGGTCTGCCCTACCTTTAAAACCTTCTACAGAACCATAAACCTGCCTTATCAGTTCTAACAACTCACCCTCAATACTCTTATTACCTAAACTCTTTTTAAACTCATCCAAGAACAAAGGATGCACATTAGAACCGGATAAATACTTTTCTTTAACAAACCTTGTTGTAGAATTAAAATTCTGCATAGACAAATCTTTAAAACCGTAAATCTGCCTCATTAACATAGCAGTCTGCGTTTTGCCACTGCCAGATAAACCGGAAACAAGAAGGACAGGGAAATATTCGTATTGGTGCGGATTTAATTGTCTGTATAATGGACGAAGAAAAGTTCCAGCAATCCAGCCAAGAATGACAGACACAACTTTTGGTGCATTAAACTTGATTTTCATAGAACTTAAAATTGCCCTTGCTTTGTTATAGTCCAATCTTTCAACATCAAATCCTGCTTTCACTACTGCTACATCCTTATTAAGTATAAAATTTCTTGATTTTTCACCGTTAGCATTCAAGCAGTTATTATGGTCAACCCAATAAGGCTCATTTTTAATAAAATGAAAACCTATTGTGTTTGTTTCTCTCAATAAACTATCTTCATCCATCAAACTCATAAGCCAACTCCCTATCTTCTGTAATTCCGTTGTAGTCCCGGAAAACCAATATCTTAACGGCAACCACAACGAAAATTTCTTTACTTCTTTTAATTCATAACCTATCCTCTTTTGTTCCTTTCTACCTTCACCTATCAGTTCAACCAACATTGAAAATTCACCTTCAGCAGTTTTAACTAAACTAATAGGTCTTAAAGAAAAGTTACTTATTCTGTCTTTAATAATCCCTTTTTTAGTGTATTTAACACGGTAAAAACCATCTGCTTCCATAACCAAATCATCACTTATAGCCCTATCCTGCATTCTACAAGAAGCACAATTAAACCCCATTAAACACTTCTTTGCAAAATTGCAGGAAAACTCA
>JALWJP010000088.1 GCA_026997215.1 Nanobdellati archaeon | reverse complement strand
GGGGTGAAACCCCTTGCTCTGAGCGTAAGCGAAGATAGTCACCTCACGCGTTAGCGTGATGGTGGCTCCCATAAGGATGGGGTTCGCGAAGGGGTGAAACCCCTTGCTATGCAGGGGGCGGGATTCGAACCCGCGAAGGCACTAAGCCACTACCCCCTCAAGGTAGCGCGCTTGACCAGGCTACGCGACCCTCGCTCATGTATTGGATAAGAAACTAAAATTTAAAAAGATGTATTGATAAGAAGAATATAGGTTGCTATTGTCCACATAATTCCATTTAAAACAATATTATTTCTATAAAACTTAAGTTTATCATAATCTTTTTTATATCTAAAAATAATAGCTAAATAATAAATTAAAAAAGGTGTTAAAACAATTGCTAAAGCATTATTTGGTTCAAAAAGAAAACTTAGCTCTATAATCTTCGCAATAATCCCTGCAATAATGCCTATTCCAAAACCCGTATAGTAAGCGTGATTATCTTCCATTAACTCCCTCCTTTCGACATAATCCATAATACTCCCACTATAGCTAATATCGCAATAATTATTCCAAAGATTTCCCCTACCATACCCCAATCAATAAGATTAAAACCAAAATAGTCCCCGGCAGATGTCACTACTAAAGCCAAAAGAAATGCTAAAATACCCAACCCCAAAGCAACATAACCTAACCAAGTTTTATTTTGAAATATTTCCACAAAATTCAAGCCAAACAATCCCCCTATTATCCCTGCTAAAAGCAAAACTAACATAAATATTCCTGCTATCCAAAACAGATTAGTTAAAAAAGCACCTCTTCCTAAATAAGTTATAATAAACGCACCACTAATAGCAATAACCCCATTTACAGATGTTTGATCACTAACATATTTTTTATTTTGCAAGATACCATAAATTAAAGCAGTAAATAACATCCATGGAAAAAAGAAATCAACCATTCCCCACTCCGCCATTTTTTGAAAGAGAACTTCGAAATAGTTCATGTACGCCACCTAATAAATTCTCATAATATATTAAAATCTGCTTATTTATATTATTTTCTCATTCTTGGACTTACAGGCATTTCAAAATCTTGTAAAGAGTAAGTAAACTCGGCATCTCCCTGAATCACACCTCTTAATTTTAAATATTCTCTTGCTAACAACATATAAGCTAAAGCCACACTCTTTCTACCTTTATTGTTCATAGGAATAACCAAATCCAAATATTTTGTTTGATTAAATGTATCGCACATTCCTATTATAGTAATATTTGATTTAATAGCTTCTTCAAAAGCCTGTTTATCAGCGAAAGGATCTGTAAGTATCACGACTTTAGGCTCAATATATTTTTCGTATTTAGGATTAGTTAAAGTTCCAGGCATGAACCTGCCATAGGAAGCTTTAGCCCCTATTATCTCTGCAAATTTAACCACAGGTTTATGGCCGTTCTTTTTTCTACTTACTGCCAAAATATCTTGAGGATCATATCTCGCCAACAATTTCGCAGCCATTCTTAATTTATAATCTATTTTCGGAATATCAAAAACTGCTAACTTATCCTGCCTTATCTTATAAATATATTTTTCCATATCCTTAACGCGATGCTTCATTCCTATGTGAATACCAGTAGATAGATAAACGCTTAAAGGAACTAAGAATTGTTTTTCTTGCTCCTTAGTTACCTGCTCTCCCTTCTCCTCTGCAGCTTGCTTCATTATTTCTTTTTCTTTCATATCCATGCTCATAACATTACACCAGAAAAAGTGTTAGCCCTCTCAGGGCGTGTCACCTTCCTTAAAGAAAGGTGCACTCATACAATCATTCAATCGTTAACTTTAAAAAATTTTTAATATCTAATAATCAAAGGGTTTTTAATCATCATTTAGTAAAGAAAAATTTTTTAAATGTTGCATACCTATATATAATTACTCAGAAGTAATCTTTATTACTTAATAAAGGTAAATTCATATTAAAAAGGTGAAAACATGAGTGATAAAATAACAATAAAACCTACCACAGAAAATAAGGAAGTTGCATACAGGCTTATATCTCAATTACCTTATCCTTCAAATGAAGAGTTACTTTATGTTTTAGTGCAATTAGAATTCATAAATCCTCCAAAAGATAGAAATCACATAGGAAACGACATTCCTTCATGGAAAGGGCAAGAATATTTAAACGAAGAAGGTATTATTGGCTATTTAGAAGAAATAAGCAAAGCATATAGGCTAAACGAGCTTAATCCCCGTCATGAAAAAGATCAACTAGACAAATATCTTAGATTAGCAATTAATCATTATCCTATTACTGATATAGAGGATGTAAACAAAATAGAACAAAAAAGAGTAGAAGAAGTATTGCATTATACAGCAGAAAAAAATCACTGGAATGTGTTTGAATTGGTCACGCGCATTTACAACATACAACCCGCAATAATTTTAAAGAAATTGCCACATCTCGGTAATGCGGAAAAAATAATTCTCGATCTTTTAGAAAAAGAAAAATATATGGATGCTTACTTCTTATATAGGCTATTAGAACACCATGCTTCTCCTAATAAAGAAGAAATAAAAGAATTGAAGTTAAATCTTAAAACACGCGTTTTAAAGGAAATAGTAGAAATAAAAACGAAAAAGGGTAATAGCAATGAGTAAAGAAGAAATAACATTAGAACAGTTACTTCATATGAAAAGACTTGCAGCAGAACGCAATAATTGGAAAGAAGTTGAAAGAATAAACAAAATGATAAAATTCAGAATGCCAAATCAAAGAAAAGTAAATAAAGGAAGAAAACCCTTCAAATTATCAAAATAACATGTATTTAATAGCTTCGTCAATAGTAGTAACCTCAACAATTTTAATATGCGTTAATTCTTGCAGATCTGTAATATTAGCATATTCCTCTATCTCGCAATACTCTTTTCCACCCCAGTTATCGCAATATTCTCTCTGCTCTAAATCATATTGCTTGCTTAAACCAGGAGGAACTAAAAATAAAGTAGCGCCCGATTCTTTCGCAGCCAAAGCTTTTTCTTTTATTTTACCGCTAGCACCTATTCTTCCATCGTGTAGTAAAGTTCCTGTAATCATCACGCTCTCGTTAATACTTTTATTTTGAAGTAAAGCCAAAGCCATAATAGCAAATGCTGCTCCAGCACTAGGTCCTGTAAGCATATTTGCTTGAGAATCTATGCTTATATAAAAGTCATAAGCATCTTCACTTATATTCTCGTGTTTTAATGCATATTTTATAGCTTTTCTTATACTATGTTCAGTAGATTCTCCATACAATACATTATTAATATGAATAAATATATTGCCGTAACCAGGAGCAACATACATCTTTGCTAAAGCATATACTCCTGTGCTATTCGCCTCGTAAACAGCAGGAAGTCTCATCTCCACATATCTTGCATCTTTCTTATTTAAAATAAAAGTTGAAGTTTCGTAAGTATAAATCATATTTTCAGGAGAAATGCTCTTTTGATTCTGAAGGGTATTAATCATAACAATTACTACAACAACCCCTAACAATATTAAAATTCCAATATTTTTCCTTTCCATAGAAATTTTTTAATATTGAAGAATCTTTAATAATCTTATGTTAGAGACTAAAGATGAAAAAATAAATGAGTTATATTTGTGGGCTTTAAAACATAACATTCTTATAACTAAAGATGCTATAGAATATATCCTTTATAAAGGCATAGATTTGAATAAAGTTAAAAACATCCTAACTAAAAAAGAACCCGGATTCTTAGAAGTCAAAGAACTAGAAGAATTAGAAAATCCGGAAAAAAAAGAAGTAGAAATATTACCTGCCACTTCTTCTTTTTTAGCTAAAAATTATGAAGGAAAAGTTAAAAGAGTATGGGAATTTAATACAGATTTTGAATCTAAAACCTCAGTAGAGAACTTCCTAAATTATTTTCGTGATAGATATAACAAAATAAGATCTCTATTGCTTCAACGGCAAGGAATTAGGAATGTTGTGAGTATTGAAAAACTAACATCATACAAAATAAATGAAGAAGTTTCTTTAATAGTAAGCATACGTGAAAAACACGACAGAGGAAAAGGAGATTTAAAGTTTTTAATAGAAGATGATACAGGAGAGATTTTAGCGTTTGTAGACGAAAACATATATGATGTGGCTAAAAACATAGTTGAAGATGATGTAGTAGCATTCAAAGGCAAACTTAACGGATCAAAAAAATATTTCATTATTAAAGAAGTATTTTACCCCGACATACCTATTCCTACCAATGAAAGCATAGCCCACACTAAAGAACCATTAACCGCTGCTTTTCTTTCTGATTTACATTTTGGAAGTGCCCAATTCATAGAAAAAGCCATGCAACGGTTCTTTAAATGGCTATACAGCGGGGATGATTATGCTAAAAGATTGAAGTATCTTTTTATATTAGGAGATAATGTAGATGGTGTAGGTATTTATCCTGATCAAGAAAAAGAGTTGCTTATGCATAATATCTATGATCAATATAAAGCGTTTGAAGAATTCTTATTAAAAATACCAGAGCATATAGAAGTAATAATTATTCCAGGGAATCACGATGCAGTAAGATTAGCCGAACCACAACCAATATTACCTAAAAAGTATTTAGAAGAGGCACATAATCTAAAAAATTTACACTTTGAAACAAATCCTGCTATGGTAAACATACATGGGTTTGATGGTGAAAAAGGCATAAATGTTCTTCTCTATCACGGTTATAGTTTTAATGCTTTAATAGATACATTAACAGACATAAGAAAAGTGGCAAGAGACAAACCAACCATTGTAATGAAAGAGATATTAAAAAGAAGGCATTTAGCACCCATTTATGGATCAACGCTATTGGCACCTAAAGAAATAGACAATCATGTAATAGATATAATCCCTGACATCTTCGCTTCCGGAGACTTGCATAGTCATGATGTTTCCAATTACAAAGGAGTAACGCTCATATCAGCCAGTACATGGCAAGCCCAAACTTCTTTCCAAGATAGAGTAGGTCATGTTGCTAACCCTGGTAAGCTAACCCTCGTAGATTTACAAATGAGAAAAACCAAAGTAATAGATTTATTGGGTTGAGAATATGATAGATTCTCATTATTTAGATAAAAGTAAAAGTATCTATGAAGATTGGAATGAAAAAGTAAAATGGGTTTTATTAGGAGTAGGATTCGATAGCACTGAAACATACTTACCAGGGCAACGATTAGCTCCTGCATCTATAAGGGAGGTTTTACGACATAAAGAAAGCAAAAGATTATTTAATGATGTAGGAGATGTAATAGTAGTGCACGGAGATTTAAATGAAACACTTAAAAGGGTTGAAGATGTAGTTAATAGAATAATAAATAAAGGTTACAAACCTTTGTTAATAGGTGGGGAACACTCTATTACTTACGGATCTGTAAAAGCTTTAATGAATACATACAAAAAATTACAAGTGGTGGTATTAGATGCGCATTATGATGCTTATGATCGTTACGACACATTAAGTTTAAACCACGCCACAGTATTAAGAAGAATAAAAGAAGAAGGTTTGAGAGTAGTAGTAAAAGGAGCAAGAAGATTTTCGAATGAAGAGGAAGAATTTGCAAGCCATCATTTCAAAAAAGACATAGATAGCACATTACCAACTTACCTATCCGTAGATTTAGATTTTTTTGATCCATCCATAGCACCAGGTGTCAGCGATAAAGAAAGCAACGGTTATTACTTTAAAGATTTTTTAAGAATTCTAAAGAATATCAAAAATCTGGTTGGAGTAGATGTTGTAGAATTAAACCCTTGCTTAGATACTAATAAAGTTACAGCATCCTTAGCATCAGATATAATACTTAAGGTGGTAGAAAAATGAAAACAAAAATCATTGCAACTATAGGGCCTAGTGCCATGAAACATCTTAACGAAATATTCTCTATTGTAAAAGTGGCAAGGTTTAATTTTTCGCATGCTGATTATGTATTTTTCGAAAAGGCAATAAATAAATTAAGAAAAATAAATCCTAATATTGCGTTACTTGCTGATTTAAAAGGACCTGAGATCAGAATTGAAAAAATAAGAAAAAAAGAAGTTAAAAAAGGAGAAGAAATAATCATAGGAAAAGACATAATACTGACTTATAAACATCTTGCTTATTACGTAGATAAAGGAGATATTATTAAAATAGATGATGGTAGGGTGGAACTAAAAGTAAAAAAAGTTGAAGAGGAAAAAATAATAGCGGAAGCTCTCACAGAAGGACAACTCCAAGAAAAAAAAGCGGTTAATGTTCCTGGAAAAGACATCGAAATGCCTGCATTAACTAACAAAGATTACGAAGATCTAAAATTTATCCAAAAGCATGATTTTGAGTTTATTGCTCAATCTTTTGTTAAAAGACGAGAAGATATAATTATGCTTAAAGAAGCAGTAGGAGAAGAGAAAGCAATAATTGCAAAGATAGAACATCAGAAAGCGATTAAAAATCTAAAAGGTATTCTCAAAGAAAGCATAGGAGTAATGGTAGCAAGAGGTGATTTAGGAGTAGAAACAGATATAGCCTACCTACCCATAATTCAACGAGAAATAATAAATAAAGCAAGACAATATGGAAAAGCAGTCATAGTTGCAACTCACCTTTTAAAATCCATGGTAGAAGATCCCATGCCTTCACGTGCAGAAATAAGCGACATATATTTTGCTGTTTCGGCTAAGCCCGATGCCTTAATGCTTTCTGAGGAAACAGCCATAGGAAAATATCCAGTTGAAGCTGTAAAATATATGAAACACATAATTGAGGTTGCAGAAGGATACTATTTTGGTAAAGATAAAGGTATTGTAAAAATAAAAGATATAGAATTCGAAGAACTTATTAAAATTGTAAGTAGTATGGAAATACCTCGCCTTATTAAATGGAACATAAGAGATCCGGATAAAAGAAGGTTAGGAAAACTCCTTAGAGGTGTAATTTAATGAAAGTATGGGTGAAGATACATCTTCATGAACAAGTAAATGTCATTGCTATATGCGATGAAAATATTTTAGGTAATATTTATGAAGAAGACATAAAAATATTAAATGTAGCGAAAGAATTTTACAAAGGAGAATTAAAAGAGATAAAGGAGGTAATAAATCTAATTCAAAACAAAGATTTTAGTTCTGTAAACATAGTAGGCAATAAAGTAATAGAGGAACTTCTAAGCAGAAAAATAATTAAAAATTTTAAAGTCATTGCTTCCATAAAGTATGCTCACATTTACAACGTGAAAGAATGAGATTAAAGGAAGAAGCTTTAAAATTATTGGGTTCGGAAAAAAAAGAATCTATAGAAGGAATGGGCTTTGAAATAATCGGTGATATAGCCATTATAGAAGCAAAGATGAGTGAGGAAGATCTCAATAAAATTGCAAACCTCATTAAAAAACTTCATCCTTCTATAGGCGTGATAGCAAGAAAGATAGAAGATGTTCAGGGAATATATAGAACAGCTAAACATGAGATTATTGCAACATACGATAGAACAGAATTCCTCAATAAATTACCTAAAAACATGCGTAACCTCTCATCTTATGAAACTGTGCATTATGAACATGGATGTAGATTCATGCTTAACATTAATGAAGTATATTTCTCTTCAAAATTAGGTTTTGAAAGGAAGCGTATAGCTGAACAAGTCAAGGAAGGAGAGAATATAGCTGTGCTTTTTGCTGGTGTGGGACCATTTGCTATAGTAATAGCTAAGCATAAACCCGTAGAAATTGATGCTGTTGAAATCAATGAAAAAGCTGTAGAATATTTTTATAAAAATGTTCAACTTAACAAATTAAAAGGCAAAATAGCAATACATCACGAAGATGTAGGAAAATGGATAAAAAATAATAGCATTGAAAAATATTC
The DNA here is from genome assembly GCA_026997215.1 of Nanobdellati archaeon. Lineage (GTDB taxonomy): Archaea > EX4484-52 > EX4484-52 > EX4484-52 > JAADEF01 > JAADEF01. Next base: position 7,923 of record JALWJP010000088.1, on the reverse strand, counting down.
TCGAATAATCATGCCCGCTCCAAAAGATGCTCCAACTTATTTAGAAGAAGTGCTTAATAAAGCGAGTAATAACGCAATCATACATTATTATTTTTTTGTTAAAAAGGAAGATATACCTAACATTCGAGAAGAAATAGAAGAGAAGTATGGAGTTAAAGTGTTGTATGAAAGAGTAGCAGGCAGTGTAGGAACAAACACCTTCAGATATGTAGTAGATATGAAAAAAATTATTTAATTTTCTTTTCCTAACTTTTATATTAATTAAAGGGACCGTGGTGTAGCTTGGACTAGCCTTCCACCTTGGGGTGGTGGCGACCCGCGTTCAAATCGCGGCGGTCCCATTCGCCACTTCCTTAATAGAAAGCTTCTCTCAATTTCCTAAGTTTATCAAACTTATATATTTCATCCTCATATATGCCATATACTTCAAAATCTTCAACATCAAATTGAGATATTAAAGAATCCCTTTCATAATATGCTGAAAGTACGTCAATACCTGGTGAGTAATAGCTAAATGCAGGAACAACAATTACATAATAATCCTTATTTTTTCTTATTCTACCTATTAAGTAAGCCCTTATCTTAATTTTGGCATTAACATCATCTCTTAAGGTTATAGAGGGATGCTCGTGATGTAAGATAATATGCTTGTTAATAGGAAGGATCATGGATTTATGCCCATGAGTTATAAAAAATCTAGAGGTTTGAACAAAATCCACCAAATCTTTACCAAGATAATCAGCTATATTTATTAAATAATTGTCATGATTTCCTCGAATTAACATAATATCACGAAATCTTTCTGCTGCAAATCTAATAAATTCTTTTATTTCTTTGGCATCCTCGTATCCTTGTTTCTTAAAGTCATGCTTCAAATCCCCATTTATGATAAGGATGGTATCGCTACCATACCTCTTCACCAATTCTTTTAATCCTTTTTTAATCTCTGGTAATTGTTTTTTAGACATAAATACTCCTTGATCTCTCATGTACTTTTCCAGACCTATGTGTAAATCCCCTATAACCACGTATTTTTTGTCATCGTCCTCGAAATAAACGCTTCCCAAAGAAGAGATCTCAAATCCATTTATGAGTAAGGTTTTCATTTTCTTTCACTCTTAGCTCTTGCCTTTTTCCTTTTAGACCTAACTTTCCCTTCCATTTCTGCTTCATGCATTACAATATCTCCTTCCACATCTATTTTAGGTATTACCTCGTATGTTATTACCCTTTCTTCCCCTGGTTTAAGTTCGTTTATATGCCATTCTATAAGAGTATAGTCTTTCATCTTTTTAATTCGAGAAGGTCGAGGTATGATAGTCTCCTCTCTTATTGTTAAAATACCATTAACCTTGTCTTTTACCACAACCTCTCTCAAAGAAGCGCGAGGATGAGGATTATGTATTTTTAACACAACTTTATATTTGTGACCTTTCCTATAATAGTATTTACGAATACGAGGAGCAGTATAAACAACAAATAAAACCACTAAAACCATAATTGCTAGTATCAAAGCCAAATAATACATCCAATAGTTCTTAATAATTATGAAAGAACATGTTTCTTTAGATCTAAGAGTACATTGAATAACATATTTGTTATCCTTATACTCTTGCTTACAATCACATTCCTCTAATTCTTTCACATCATATAAAAACGGAAAATAAGTAGGTATAGAATAAGAATAAATTCCAGGAGCATTACCTGTATTTTTAACATGTATGGTTTTCACGGCCCTGAAAAAATTAAATGACTCGTTTATTTCTTCTTTTATATCTGCATATTCTTTTACATTAAAGGTTATATCCTTCTTATCAACCACTCTCCCTTTATTATCGTAAAGTTCTATAATACCTTTATATTCTCCAGCCAAAACATCTCCTAAATCAATTTCCCAATAGTAAGTAGTCTCTTTTTGTTGCTCTACAACAGGTAATAAAACCTTCTTTATAATGCCTAAAGAGTTTAATTTTATAACAAGATAGTGATTTTCAGCATCAACTTTGCCATAATTCTTTAAAATAACATATATTTTTAGAGGCTCCTTATAATCCAAATTAGGATTTTCAAGTTTCACGTCTATTATCTGCAAATCAGGAGATTCTAGCAAATGAATTATATGCTTGTCCTCTGCAAGTACTTTACCTGTAAGATCCTTTAAATAAACGTAAATAGCATAAGCACCAGGTTGAGCATATTTAGGTGGGTAAAAATAAATAGGATAAGAATAAAGAGTATCAGCAGCTAAATATTCTTCACCAAAGTTTTTGGTTATCCAAGATTCATAACCTAAAGCATACAAATCTATTATGTAAGTTCCGGTTTCATTCACAATTACTTCTACACTTCCATTTGCTGATTCCCCTTTATAAATCACATCATTATAAAAATCTAAATTAATAGAAAAAGCAAATACATTAGTTACCGTAATTGCAATAAAAAAAGCATAGATAAAAAGCACATACCATGCATAGTTCCTCATCTTTTCACCTACTCTAATAATTCTTATTAGTTAATAAATCTTTATATGTTTTTTGATTTTTCTCCCAATATAAAGTTAACATAAAAAAATAATCGCTCAACCTATTAAGAAAAGACAACACTTCCTTTTTAACACCTTGTCTTACTGCTTCTCTTTCTAACTCCCTCACCATTACCCTGCATACATTAGCTAATGCAGCATCATAAGAAGTAAAGGTTTCCATTAAGAAATCTTCTATCTTTACATTCTCTGAAAAAGCATCAATCCTTTTTTCTAAATAATTTGTTATATCGGGATTAAAATGGGATGAAGACGTAAATGTAGAGTAAATGTTGTGTAATTCTAGAATAATCTTGTCTAGATCATTAAGTATGTCTTTATCTCTAACATTAGAATACAGCAAACCTATAAAAGACAATACTTTATCTAATTTACCATAAAATTCAAACTCACTTTCACCTTTACTTGAAAGGTTTTTATTTTTTAAAGAATAAGTAATACCTTTATCACCTTGCTTAGTATATACTTTCATAAATTTTTTAAAGTACTTAAAACTTTATAAAAATAAATCATCTTAATTCATCTTAAACTTAAACCCGTTTATACTAATGAGGCGATAATAATGAGTTACGAAAATGAAGAAAGTGAAAACACTACCTACATCCCTTATAGGTATTTCGCAAAAAGACACATAAGTGTTGAAGAAGAAAACGAAATGCTTAAAGCAACTATTAAACAATTGCAAAAAGAACTTTTAAAACATAGAACACCTCCTTTTTTAGTAGGAAGTGTAGTAGACGTAGTAAAAAAAGATGAAGCAATAATTCAGTTAAATACCGGTAAGTTCTATGTAAAAATTGCAAAAGAATGGGAAGGAAAAGTTAAACCAGATGATCGTGTACTTTTAGATCAAAAGTCTCTCACTCTTGTTAAAGTATTAGGTAAAGAAAAACCTTTTGATGTGGAAGGTTTTGTGGTTATAGACAAACCAAAGGTTAAGTGGAGTGAGATAGGTGGGTTGGAAGAGCAAATAAGAGAGATAAGAGAGATAATCGAATTACCTTTATTAAAACCACAGATGTTTAAAAAAATAGGTATAGAGCCTCCAAAAGGAGTGCTACTTTATGGACCTCCGGGTACTGGTAAAACACTACTTGCTAAAGCTGCAGCAGCACATAGCAAAGCCACCTTTATTGAAATTGTAGGTTCAGAATTAGTACAAAAATACATAGGAGAAGGAAGCAAATTTGTAAAAAGCATATTCGAGATGGCAAGGGAGAAAGCACCAAGCATTGTGTTTATTGATGAAGTAGATGCTATTGCTGCTAAACGCATAGAATTAGGCACTTCAGGAGAGAGAGAAGTCCAAAGAACTTTTATGCAATTACTAGCAGAGATAGATGGATTCAAGCCATTAGGCAATGTCAAGATCATAGCTGCAACAAACAGGTTAGACATATTAGATCCGGCAATTACCAGGCCCGGTAGATTGGACAGGATTATAGAAGTAGGATATCCTGATGAGAAAGCTAAAGTGGAGATACTTAAAATCCATACTAAAAAAATGAATTTGGATGATAACGTAAATCTAGAAGAAATAGCTAAAAAATTAGGTAAAAAGGTTAGTGGAGCAGAGATAAAAGCCATATGCACAGAAGCAGGTTATTTTGCATTAAGAAGAAACTCCACCAAAATAAAAATGCAAGATTTTGAAAATGCAATAAAAAAAGTGTTAGGCAAAAAAAGCAAGAAAAAAGGTAATTACGCATTCATTTATGGATAAGGTGTTATAGATGTTGAAGCTAAAAGAAATAAAAAATATGCTTGAAAAAGATTTAGAGTTAAGCGAACAACTCAAAGATAAGTTCTTTATTGGTGCTCTTACTTATTTTGAAGGAGAGTCAGAGCAGATAAATAGATGGGAGCTCAACTATTATGATCCTAACACTAAAAAAGTCTTAAGATACATTGTTGATGATGAAGGATATGATGTTTACGAAGGAGATCTTCTTAATAACTTAGAAGAAATTCCCAAAGATATTGATATAATTGTGGATGAAGAAGAAGCATTAAATAAAGCACAGGAAGCATACATGAACAACCATAAAGGCAAAGAAGTTATAGGTGTGCTTATAGCATTAGATATGATAAAAAGAAAATGGATGATAAGTCTAATAACAAAGGATTTAAAAGCCATACAATACATCATACCTCTTACTGACACTAACAACATAGAAGAAAAAGAGGTGTCCTTAGCACATGCGTAGAAAACTTTTCTTTGTTACTTCCAATCCCCACAAGGTAGAGGAAGTTAAACAGTTTTTCCCTGAGATTCAGCAGTTAAATATAGAGTTGAAAGAAATAAGAAGCGATTCTTTTGAAGAAATTGCTAAAGCAAAATTACAGGAAGCTTTAGAGAAAATAGATGAAAAAAATGCTATAATACTTGTGGAAGATGCAGGATTGGAAATAGAAGCATTAAATGGTTTCCCAGGCACTTACAGTGCATGGGTTTATAAAAAAATAGGTTGCGAAGGTATTCTTAAACTAATGAAAGATGAAAAAAATAGAAAAGCAAAATTTGTTGCAGTAGTAAGTGCTTATATTCCTGACAATGAAATAATCATAACAACCAAAGGAGAAACAGAAGGATATATAACAGAAGAAAAAAGAGGAAATAAAGGCTTTGGTTATGATCCTATATTTGTGCCATACAATTATCCAGTTACATTTGCAGAAGACCCAGTCTTAAAAAACAAATTATCTCATAGACTTAAAGCATGGACAAAAATGAAAAAGAAACTAACCAATATTCTTTAATTTTTCTAATATCGCATTAGAAAATTCGTTTTCTGGTACAGTTTCCACAATAAGTCTATCAACCTCTTTTCCTTCTTTATAAAATATAATTGTAGGAGAACAAACATCTAACTCAGATAAACACTCATCTCCTTCCTCATACCAGAGTATTGCAACACTTACATCAGGAAATTGATCAAAGATTTTAGGGAGAGTCGCCTTAAAAATAGGAGCATATATTTCGCATATTCTACATCCGCCCTTTGGCTTTACCACCACTAGTACCTTGTTATGCTCTTTAATAAAGTTTTCTAAATCTTTAAGGCTGTGAAATTCTGCAACACCTTCCATATAGTTAATTTACTTTAAACTCATATATATAAGTTTTGTTTTATATCTTAATTCTTCTTAATTGAACAAATCTCACATCTTCTTCTTTAACAGTCATCCTATCAGCGTGCTGACTCACAGCAACTATCTCCTCCGCTAATTGCAAAGCTAGGTGCTCAATCAGTTTAGCAAAATCTTCCGCTGCTCTTGTTGAAACACGCTTAGCCCCTGCCTTTTTAAGAATTTTCTCCGCTGCCAATGTAGATATAAATTTTTCCATGTTTTACACCCCAAAAACATCTGAATAATCAAGGCTCCACATTCTTTTTGCTAACTTACCATCATACATCATCTTTCTTACTAATTTTTTTCCTTCCTTTTCACGTTTATGTCTGTGTTCTTTCAAAAACACATTTATCTTTTCAATAAGATACTGCTTTAACTCCCCTGTAAGCATCTTACCAGAAGCATATGCCTTTCTTATTTCCTCTAATTTGTTATCATCTTCTTCAAAAAACATATAAAGCCATTGAAAAGACACGTCTATATCAGGATTTCCTCCTTTTTTCCTATGTTCTTCTATACTGGGCTGACCTCCTGAAAAAGCATACTTCATTACTTTTTTCTTAACAGTTAATTCATCATCATCCAAAAATATTGCTGTTTCTGGTTTTGAAGAACTCATTTTATCATGAATACCTGTCAAGGGAGGTAAAAAGATGCTATGTATAGCAGCAGTTTTATAATAACCTAAAGATTCTGCAATATCTCTTTGAATTCTCCAATAAGGATCTTGATCAATAGCACAGGGTATTAAAGCCCTTCTTTTTTCGAAAAAAGTAGGAACTATCTGCAAAGAAGGATAAAAGATTAAGCCAATATTGGTAGAGCCTGTAAATCCAAAAACTGCCTTAGCAGTACTATATGTTATCTTCCTTGCTACTTCTAAAGCCAAAGGGTATAGATGCTTAATATACTCACTATCTTTAAAAATAAAGGTTTTTTGAGGATCAAATCCTGCAACTGCTATATCCAAAATATTCTCATCAGCATATTGCTGCACTTCTTTCCATTTATATTTACGATTATAAACAAATTTTTCATCATCTGTAATCTCAATATAAACATTAACGTCAAACACTTTCTGTAACCATGCAGTAAAAATAAAAGGTATTAAATGTCCTATATGCATTTTTCCAGAAGGGCCTCGACCAGTATAAAGGAAAAATCCCTTACCTTGTTTATATTCTGCTAAAATTTTATCTAAATCACGATGAGAAAAAAATACATGTCTTCTTAAAAGTAAATGCTCCTCTCCTGCCAAACCCTTTATTTCCTTCCTTAATTCTTCACTGATTCTTTGAGTGCCAAAATCCCTAATAAGTTTTTCATAATCTATGCTCCCTTCTACTTCCCAAGGAGTTACTTTAAACGTCATTTTGATTGCCTCACTTCAACGCTTTTACTTTCCCCATTAGGAAATACTGCTGTGCAATTGCATAATCCTCTTGTTTTATTATAAATTATATCTGAAGAAGGTAAACCTTCATCATAGGCGACTTCACAATTCCAATCCTTTGTTCCCCAGGTTTCCTCTAATTTTAATTTTTTTTCAAGATCATCACAAAACAATTCAATCTCTGATAAAGAACTATTAGAGGTTATAATTACAGACTCATTTTTTATTTTTAGATTATAAGCCGTATAAGCTAAGACCCCCATAACAAATAATAGCACAATAAAAATAAATAGCGATTCTCTTTTCGCTTTATTTTTATTTTTTTCCTTTTTTACAGCCATATCATATGAAAAAGAAAGAAATTTTAAATATCTTAACTTCTGCTAATTCTTACACCTTCAGGAGTTAAAATAACATAATCTTCATCTACTCCTGCTATATCTCCTTCCAAAGACATAACTGTTTTCTTTAAGCGATCTATGGCTCTTTTAAGTTCTATCATATCTTTTTCCTTTAAAGGTTTTATTCTTAACCACACTACATTCCCGTTCCTTAATTCATTTTGAACCCTCTCAACATCAGAAAAATCGTTTAAAGTCAGAATTCTAACAAACATCTTAACATTAGTTTTATATTCTACACCTTCTAATTCGACCCACTCCTCAACACCTTCTTCATATTTTTGCTGTTTTTTTAAAAGTTTTCCTATTACCATAGATCCCACCTTCTTATCTTTTCTCGCTATTAAATATAAAAACAAAAAACTTTATAAAACTATATTAATGCGAAGCCATTAAAATATTTTTATGTGGTATGTTTTCACAAGTGAATTATTTTTTAACTGGAATAAATT
>JALWJP010000087.1 GCA_026997215.1 Nanobdellati archaeon | reverse complement strand
TGGGAACCTTTACCTTCTGATGTTATCTATATTAATAAGTCTTTTGAAAAAAATATAATTTCTAAATTAATTAGAGAGAATCTTATTCATGATGATTTGATTGCTATATCTTTTCAACTACCTATTGTGAGTGCACCTCATTCTTATAATGTTGCTGGTGGTATATCTTTATCATCTTTGTCATTTGATGGGTCTTTTGCACAAGAACTAATTAAGACTATCTATAAAATGGTTCCACCAGAATATAGATTAATTCCTCCTCCTCAAAAGGTATATAAAGGTTCTAGGATAAAGTTTTTAGACGGTATCTACTTTCATTATGCTGAGCGACCAATTATAGGTAATTCTATTTTGAGCGGATTATATGGAAATAGTTATTCTTTAGTTGATATAGAACTTACTAAGCGAGATAATTTCAAGGGAGAATATTCTATCTTCTCCACTTTATTTCCAAGGTATGGATCCAGAACAGAAATATTACAGCAACTTATGATAAACTTTGGTCGTTCTGATGTAACTTTATTTGAGGAATTAGAGGAATTAAAATCTTATGATGTGGAGCTATGGTCTTTAAATAAAGTAATAAATGAAGATATATGGGGCCAGGTTGCGTATGCTAGAAATAAATATCCATTAATACCTCCCAAACTTCAAAAATTAATACAGTCTTATTCTTTAAAATTAATAGAAGATTTTGATACTTTATTATCGGAAAGTATCAAATCACAAGAAAAAAGATTGATATATATAAAATCACTTATCTTAGACAGCGACAGTATAATGAAAAGATTATCTCAATCGTTTGCAAGAGCGGAAGACTCGAATATTATTAACGATGAGCATCTAAAAAGATCTCGAGGCATCATTATAGATACTTTCATGAAAATGACTAATAGCGATACATTTAAAAGACAAGTTGAAAAAGCTAAACTAGATAAAAAATCAGCTCGTTATTTAATAGTATTAAGAGTATTTAAATTAATTAATAAAAGATTAACGTTGGAAGAAATTTACGAAAACCTAGATAAAAAGTACTTCTCTGGAAAGTCTGATCTAAAAAGGTTTATGAAGTGGTTAGAAAAAAGAGGTTTCGTTATTTTACATCGTAATGGAGAATATGAATGGATAGGAAAGTAGGTAAAATTCAAAAGTACGCTTAATGTATAACTTTTTAGAATGAACAAGTATGCTAGGTTTTATTTAATAAATAATTTTGTTCAGTGAAGTTAACAAAACTTTTAAATATTGTTAAGTCTATATTATTAGATATGGCAATAAATTATGTATTAGCAAGACAAAAAGAGGAAATAAAAAACAAAATATCACAAAAAATAGTAGAAAGGGATATAAAAAAGAGTGTAAAAAAGATGTTAGATAATGATATAATAAAAGTAATAACAGGCGTTAGGAGAAGTGGAAAATCAACACTTGCTATTAATTTATTAAAAGATAAAGAGTTCGGTTATGTAAATTTTGATGAAAAAGATCTCATAGATGTAACTCTTGATACTCTTTTATCAGGAATTAAAGAAATATATGGAGACGTAAAATACCTCCTTTTGGATGAAATACAGAATATAGAAGGATGGGAGTTATGGGTGAATAGCTTACAGAGAAGAGGTTATAATCTAATTATTACAGGATCAAATGCCAAACTATTAAGCAAAGAGCTTGCTACTCATTTAACAGGAAGATATGTAGAGTTTGAAACGTTTCCTTTTAGTTTTTCAGAGTTCCTTAGGTTTAAAGATTGTAGTTTAGAGGATATTGGGTACTTAAAGGAGAAACAGGGAAATATAAAAAATCTTTTAAGAGAGTATCTAAATAAAGGAGGATTTCCAGAGTATTTAGTAAAGGAATTAGACGAGAGTTATCTTTATTCGTTGTTTAACTCAATAGTGTATGCAGATATTGTGAAAAGATGGAACATAAAATATCCATCAAAATTGGATGATTTGTTAAGATATCTTATTAGCATATTTGGCAGAGAATATAGTGCTACAAAACTAAAGAACATACTTGACTTCAAAAGCACACTAACAATTCAAAATTATGTTAGATATGCAGAAGAATCTTATTTGATTTTTTCTTTACAACGTTTTTCCTTTAAACCAAAGGAATTCATAAAAATGCCAAAAAAAGTCTATGTTATAGACACTGGTTTTATAAATCTCCTTTCTAAAAGACTAACGCAGGATTCTGGTAGAATAATGGAAAATGCTGTTTTCTTAGAATTAAGAAGAAAAGGACTAAAAGAAAATAGAGATATTTTCTATTTTAAAGATTATCAACAGCATGAGGTAGATTTTGTGATTAAAGAAGGTTTGAAGGTTAAACAATTAATACAAGTAACTTACGCTTCTGATAAGGATGAAGTGGAGCAGAGAGAGATAAGATCTTTACTGAAAGCGAGTGATGTTTTAAGATGTAAGAATCTTATTGTTATCACATGGGATTATGAGGATCAGCAAGAGGTTAAAGGTAAGAAGATAATGTTTGTGCCTTTATGGAGATGGTTACTCAAGAGCAATAGAGTAAGGAATTAAGTGTTTCCGCATAAGTGAGAAACACCTACTTCATTTTAGCGTCAACCGATAATTTGCAGTTGTTGCGAGCGTAAGCGAGCACAGTCACCTTACTTCCGAAGGAAGCAATGGTGGCTCTAGTGTCAACTGATATTTGCAGTTGTTGTGGAAATAGTTGTTAAAGTCATAAAGCGACATATTAAGTTCTTAAGATAATAGAGTAGATGCCACCAACATCCTAATATTTTTAAACTAATATTCCCTAATAATTTATTAAGTGGTTTTATGCACTATGCTCAAACAAAGAATTTAAATGATATATTACAAAAACTGAAGAAAAATAAAACATATTTAAAAAAGAATATGATGTTAAAGAACTTTATCTCTTTGGTTCTTATGTGAGAGGAGAACAAAAAGAAAGTAGTGATCTAGATATCCTTGTGGAATTCACAAAACCAATAAGCTTATTTAAGTTTATCCGATTGGAAGAGTACTTATCCAAATTAACGGGTAAGAAAGTTGATCTTGTAAGTATTAAAGCACTTAAGAAGCATATCGGTAAGAGAATAATAAAGGAAAAGGTGAAAGTTTGAAAATGGATTGATAATGGTGGTGTTGAGGAACTTTTAACTTCTTCATATTCTGTTTTAATAACTCTACCTGTAAACCAATCTCTCGTTCTCACTTTAAAGTCATGCTCTTTCCATGTTCTCTTTACTTCTTTTCCGTTCATAGTTGTTCAATCGTTTAAATGGAGCGTTAATGTTTGTATTTGTGGTTTGCTCAATATAGTTTAGATCCCAAACCTTATACCCTTGCGAAAACAACCACTCCCTTGCATTCCTATCCACTTTCTTAGCAAACACTCCTAATATTTCCTTCCTTCTTTCATTTTCCCATTGTACATACTGCAACTTCTCATGCAACTCATCAATTATGCGCTTAACATCCCTTAACTTCAAATCATGCCATTTGACTTCTACAGCAAGCATTTCTTTGGTTTGTTCATTTATCGCAACAAGATCAATTTCTTTATCTTTGTGCCACCACTTTCCTATATTAGTATAGATCTTTTTCTCTAATCTTTCTATAAGTTCTTTAGCGATATCTTCAAATTTTTTTCCGATAAAAGCATTTAATTGAGGTGCTATTTTATTTTCAACAACCACGTTTATTTTACGACTCTCTATCAAATCAATGTAAGGATAAACAAACCTAAACCAAAAATCAAACATATTGTCTTCTAAAAAATAAAGACCCTTTTTACTTTTATAGCTCTCCGTGACTGGTACTTCTCTTTTAACAATATGTAAATCAATAAGGACTGATAGATATTTACTTACAATACTTTTAGACAATCCTGTTTCATTACATATATTTCCTATTTTATGATTTCCTAAGGATATTGCATGAAGAATAGAGAAATAATAACGAGGTTCATCAAGTTCTTCTCTTAGTATGAATTCTACATCTCTATATATAAATGAATCCGCTTTTAGTATTTTGTTTTTTATGTTCCACAATAT
>JALWJP010000086.1 GCA_026997215.1 Nanobdellati archaeon | reverse complement strand
CTCCTTGGGTTAGTGAAGTTAAAGAAGATTTAAAAAGAAAGGGACTAAAATACAAAAATTTGGAAGATATTTTTTATAAAAAAACTTTACCCCCTGCTAATTGGGTTAACGTATTATACGAGTTACCTTCTGAGATTTCTTATCCTATCCAGCTAAAAATAACCAATAAGCCTCAATATTCTTTTAAATTTTTCTATTTTGATCCTTTTTATTCAGGATGGTGGAATGAGTCTTGGAGTTATAGAAGCATATACTTTCTTACTAATAATAACGACTATTCTTTGGATAATTATTCAATTCTTATAACATTAGATGGTTCTAATTTTCCATGGGATTTGGCCAAGAGTGATTTAAGCGATATAAGAGTAATACAATTTAATGAAACCACTCAAACAGAAAAAGAAATACCTTATTTTATAGAATATGTAGATTGGCAAAACAAATTAGCTTATTTATGGATAAAAGCAGAAAACTTTAGTGCTCACTCTACTATTACTATTTTTCTATATCATAACAATCCTAATGCTGTGGATGAAAGCAATGTTAGTGCGGTGGCTACTTTTGTAGACGATTTTGAGTCTGGAAGTTTGGATACAACTAAGTGGAATGCTGTAGGTACTGTTACTGTAGAAACAGATCCCACTTACGGCGTGGGTATGATGAGAGTGGAAGGAGGAAATCAAGTTACAGGCGCATGTACTTCTACTTACAATGTACCCGCGAATTCAGTAGTAGGCTTTTATATGAGATCTGAATCAACAAGCGATTTTGATTCAGGTATAGAGGTAGGAAATATTTACTTTATATCTGATTCTGGTAGTGGCGATCCTTGTGTTAGTACAACTTGGTGTTATCCTTCTGGTTCTCAAAATGATCTCTCATACCATTTTTATAGGGCCGTTATTTATGATACATCTCAGCAGTTTAATGATTATACTCTAGGAGCATCTGCAGGAAGTAGTAACTCTTACACTCCTGGAAGTTTATGTACTGTTAGCGATTCTGATAATAGTGCAAGAGATGCCCTTTATGATTTAATATACGTTATAGAACTTCCTGATAATGAAACTACTGTTGTATATAATAAAACAGAATATGTAGGTAATTATAACGTAAATATTACTTTACCTCCTAATAATCAAAAATTATATAGATTTGAATCTTTTACATTGAACGCATCTCTTGAAGCAATAGGTTTTGATTTATACGACGTAGGATATAAGTTAATAGATGATTATAATGATTTTATAAAATACGATTATATAGAGAATGTAACTCTTATTGATACCTTAACCCAAGATTATGTTAAATTAGCAGTTAATGGTGATTGGTTTGATGCATATAGTGATTGGCAATACCGTCTTCCTATTAATATAACCAATCCTAATACTAATGATTTAGAGGATTTTCAAATAAATTTAACTATAGATACAGCATCTCTTATAGCAGCAGGGAAGATGAATAGTACGTGTCAAGATATACGTTTTACTTATTACAATGATAGTTCTCAAACCGAAGAAGTAATACCTTATTGGATAGAGTCAGGATGTAATACCGCTAATACTATTGTATGGGTTAAAGTTCCTTTACTAAAAGGAAATGCTAACACTACGCTATATATGTATTACGGTAATGATTATGTTTATAGTGAAGAGGATCCTGATAATGTCTTTATTTTCTTTGATGACTTTGAAGATCTTTCTTTGGATCCTAATAAATGGACCTCCAATTCTTATACCACCGAGGAAACCGATCCAACTTACGGAGTAGGTATAATGAGGGTTGAAGGAGGTAACAACATTGAAGGTTCATGTACTCTTACTTCTTTCTCATCTGATGTAATTGTTGATTTTTGGATGAGATCGGAATCCACAAGCGATTTCGATTCAGGAATAAGAGTAGGAAATATTTATTTTATATCTGATTCAGGTACTGGTGATCCTTGTATTGATACTGTTATTTGTTGGCCTTCTGGTTCTCAAAACGACACTACTTTCCATCATTATAGAGCCACAGTATTGATAGCTAATCAGTATTTTGAAGATTTGACTACAGGTAATTCTATATCCGCCGCTTATGACTATTCTAATGGACCTTTATGTGGAGAAAGTGACTCGGATGACACTACTAGAGATGCTTTATATGATTTAATTTATGTGAGAAAATATGCTTCTAACTCCGCATTTACACAATACGAAGGAAGTGAAGAACCAAATAATTATGCTTATTACCCTTCTGGTAAATATATTATAACATTGGACATGTTTTCTAACTCTGTTAATTATACGAATATAACTTATTTTGCTGAGATACCTGCTAATACAACATTAGATGTTTATGCAAGAACTTCACAGGATAAAATAACATGGAGTTCTTGGATATTAATTCAAAATAGTAGTTATCCTAATTTACCAGGATATAGGTATTTACAATTTGATGTTATCTTCAATACAACAGATAATACCACATCTCCTAAACTTTTTGGATTAAACATTTCGTATGAAAGTGTTAAGAATTCTCCTTATGCTTGGTCACAATATTACAGCATTTCAACACCTCTAAAACAATACATAGAAGATAGTTTTGATGATTTTAACAATTATACTTCTATGGATAATATTACTGCGGGATATGACGGTACTCTTTATTTATCCAATAAAACATGGGCTTATGGTTTATGGAAATATCGTTTACCTATAAACATTACCAATCCTAATTCTCAGATATTGTATGATTTTCAGATCAATTTTAATTTAGATACGCAAACATTGATTTCCGAAGGAAAGATGAGATCTGATTGTAACGACATTAGAATTACTTATTATAATATCACTGATAATAGAGAATATCCTATTAATTATTGGATAGAGTCTGGATGTGATACAACATCTACTTCTATTTGGGTCAAAATACCTTATGTTTATCTTAATTCGGACACTTTGATCTACATTTATTATGGTAACCCTTCAGAAAGCGAATCTATTAGCGATCCTGAAAAAGTATTTGATTTCTATGATGATTTTGAGGAAGGTTATCTAGATACGAATAAATGGAGTATTATTAATACACAAATTGTGTATGAAACTTCTTATTCTTCTTATGCTGCAGAGGTTGTAGTAGGAAATCAGATCGTAGGTATATGTACTTTGAAGAACTTTAAGGCTCCATTTATTGTAGAATCTCATTTAAGACCAACCAATACCAACGATTTTGATTCTGGTTGGAGAATAAATGATATTTACTTTGTTACAGACACTTCTGGAACTGGAGCGCCTGCAATAAATCAAGGAGGATGGACATATCCTTCAGGATCTCAAGGTGCTGATACTAATTATCACTTCTATAGGATAGAGATGCAATCTTCTTCTCAAGTATTTACTGATCTAACAAATGGTCAAAGTACCTCCGCAACTTATACTTATACACCTGGAAATATATGCTTTATTAACGATGGAGATGCTGGTGCTTCTTCTCGCTATGATGATATAAGAGTACGAAAATTAGCTGATAATATGGGTTTTTCTACCTCTGAAGGTACGGAAGAAACCTATTTATCTTATTATCCTTCAGGTATTTATCTATCTAAAATCATCGATTTTAAAACTAATGAATATGAATTTGATAAATTTTATTGGTATGGTTTAGATGACGATAATGTAACTTCTTCTTTCTACATAAGAACTTCTGATGACGGATCTACTTGGTCAATATGGTATTTAGTTGCTAATGATAGCGTTATAGAAGCAACTCCTGCAAGGTATGTTCAATATAAATTAGAAATGGAGAATAATGCCGATTTTGCTAAAGAAGTTATTGATAAAGTAGTTATAGGATATAGAGTTAAAACATCTAATTATGTTGTGATGCAGCCATCTAGTATTTTCTCTACATCAAATCCACAAACCTGCTCATTAGAACAGGTGAAGAACAATCCAGAATCACGTATTTGTAATGTTTCTTGGGTAATAACGCCTAAGCAAGAAGGTAATTATACTTTACGCGTGAAAGTGAATTCTACTAATCAATACATGGAAGATTATTATTCCTCTCCTATTAATGTGTCTGTTTACATAAGAACCTATATTGTTGATTATTCAATTAATCCTAATGTTCAAGGGCAAGGCTTGAATGTTACAATTAAAGCGAGGTTGGTTAATGATTTAAGCGAGCCTTTAGGAGGTTATAATATTTCTTTTTACGATCTTACTGATAGTGTTGATTTGGGTAATTATACTACCGATTCTAACGGTTACGTCTCTTTTATTTATACAATACCTTCTACTGCTACGTTGGGTTATCACAATATTATGGCTAAGTTTTATGGTAACGACAGCCAATTTTTAGAACAATCTAATGAAACATATTCTTTAAAAGTCTCCTCTGTGCCTCAAATCATTTGGTTACAAGCTATACCTTCATGGCAAGGCAATAATCAAATAGTCCAATTAAGAGCTAATGTTACGGATAAAGTGGGTGTAGATACTGTTACTATCAAAATTTATGATTCTTCTAATACACTAATTGTTGAAGATTTTATGACTAATATAGGCAGCGATATATTCGAATATAACTTCTCCAGTTGGCAGCCAGATACATTTAGATTTATGGTTGTTGCTAACAATACAGATGGTATTACTAATTCATCTGATTACGAGAGTTTTGTTATAGATGTTAAAGCAGAAATAAGTATTAGTACAGAGAAGGAAGAATACGAGAATAGAGAATATGTGTATTTAGATACTAAGGATGATGATTGGTGGAATAAATCGTGGTTATATAGGCGAAAGATAAAAATAATTAATGAGAATGATGAATCAATAACTTATGATGCTTTTAATATTACACTACCTACATGGAATTATATTTCGGAAGGTAAGATGAATTCTGATTGTTCGGATATAAGGTTTGTAGGAGAATCGAAAATATATGAGTTGGAAATAAATGTCACTAATACTGGTTCCACAGATTATATTAATTACACTCAAAAAATAGTCATAACTGATCCCAATGTTGTGTATAATCTTGCATCTGATGGAAGAGATATAAGAGTATTTGAATATCCTGTAGATGAACCTTACTCAAATAATACTTACCTACCCATATGGGTTGAAAAGGTTATAGTTAGTGGAGAGACAACACAACTAATCTTATGGGTGAAGATACCTGAGATTGAACCTTATATTAAAAAAACGCTTTATATGTATTACGGAAATAAAAATGTAGGATCTGTAAGTGATTATGAAAAAGTATTTGATAAGGTAATAGGAGAGGCAGTAGTTTATACTTTAGATAGTAATGATAAAACTATTAACTTTATTAATTCCTATGATCAAACACCTGTAGTGATTTCTTCTTTAAATACTTATAACGAAGGTGATCAAGCATTTGTTAGAATTAAGGATGTAACAACTACTGGCTTTACGGCAGTGATTCAAGAATCAGAAGGATTAGACGGAGTACACGCATTAGAAGATGCTTCTTATATCGCAATTTTACCAGGTAAATGGATTATAGGGGGAAAATATGTGGAAGTAGGTACAGCAAGTGTTGATTCTAATTATGTAACTGTTTATTTCCAAGAATCTTTTCCTTCACCTCCTGTGGTATTATCTCAATCTCTTACTTTTAACGAGGCAGATCCTGTAAAAACACGTGAAGATAATATCGCTATTAACTATTTTGATGTTAAATTAGAAGAAACAAGTGATACAACTCACGTTTCTGAAACCGTTGGTTATGTTGCCATGGAAAGAATGGCAATTAATGATGTAAAATATATTGTATCTTCTAAATATCATAACCAACCCGATGCTACTACTTGGACTACTTATGATTTGCCATATGTTTATTCTTCAACACCAGCAGTTATTGCGAAAATTATGAGTGAGAATGGAGGAGACAACTCTCATGAAAGAATAAATAATGTTACCACCTCAAGTTTTCTTTATAAAATTGAGGAAGAATATGGTTATGATGGCGCTCATACTGATGAAGATAATGGCTACGTGGTATTTCCTAACAAAACTCTTATAAGAGCAATACCTTATACGACATTTTTGTCTGTTAGCTTTTCTTCGCCTAAAGAAAAAGATATCGTTTATAATGAGTTACCTTATTGGATAGAAGAAGGCTGTAATACTAATAATACTTATGTATGGTTAAGCGGTATGTATGTTCCCTCTAATTCTTATACTTATGTTTATTTGTATTATGGTAATGTAAATGCTAAAAATAAATCTAGCGAGGTTTCTGCTTTCTCATACCCTCTTAAAAAACCCATTTATTATGTTTTAAGTAGTGAATTAGCAAGTGCTGATATGTATGTTTCATCATTTACTCTTACAAATGTTACAGCAGGTTCTTCTGATTATGTTGTTAACATTTATAACCCTACGGCTATTTCCTTATCCGATCTTACAGAAGGTGAAGCAATTTATAGTGATGCTCCATTATCTTTTGCAACTACCTCTAGTGGCAATGGTGATGGGCTTACACCTTTATCTGCTCAAGGCACTTTATTTATACATGGTGCGCCTCGTCAACCAGAAGTGTTGGGTATTTATTCTTTAAGAGATAATAATTATGCAGAAGTGTATGAGGGATCAGGTGGAAGTTATGTTCTAAGAACAAATATTACTTTGAGTAAAGGGCAATATGCTTCTTATTCTTATGATTTTGCGGATTTAAGTTCTATTTTGGTAAATTCCTCTAAACCCATACTATTGCATAGACAGGCAGGAACGAGTTATGATTTCTTTACAGTGTACCCTGCAGGAAAGGAATGGTATGGTGTAGCCAGTCAATATTTAGTTATTGCAGCATTAGAAGATAATACTAACATAGAAATATATGCTAGTGATGCATCTTCTCCTTCCACCTTAACATTGAATAAAGGTGAGACCACCAGTTTAACTTACTCGAGTAACGGTGATTCTCCTGCACTTTATATAAAAGCAGATAAACCGATACATGCATTAGGTTATGCAGATAGTGATGGTACTGAAGGAGTGACTTTCTTACCTTTTAAAGAACTCTATAAAACAATATCCTTACCTCAAGATGTAGAATATGTTGCTATCGCAACTAAAGACGCAATAGCTACTTGTTGGGTCTATAACTCTACTGGATTAGTTACTTCTTCAACTACTGCTTATACTAATGCTAATACACCTTATCCTGGCAAAATAAAATTTGTATCTTTGTCTGCAGGAGAGATAATAAATTGTACCTCTCCTTTCTTTGCTTATTATGAAGTAGGTACTTTATATGAAACTAATGCATGGGGTCCTAAACAACACAGAGGTCTTTATGATGTTAAAGCAGAAATACAGGATGAAGAAGACGTTTATGTGAATTTAAAGAATAACGGAAACACAACTCTTTATGGTTATTTATATATGATTGTTGAGCAATGGACAGGAAGTGCATGGTCTTTAATATTCCCAGATGGTGTTAGATTAAATGATAGATCAAGTAATAATTTGAGGGAATTAGCCCCTGGAGAGAGCATAAATATTACCGCTATATGGAATTCAGATCCGTGGTACACAGGAGATAGACAACCAGGTAAATATAGGGTTTATGTTGCTTTTCAAGACGTTGATGGTAATGTTATTAGAGACTCTTACGGAAACTTATTAGAGGATAAAGATGAGTTTATCATAAGAAAAGCTGTTTTGGTTTTAACAGATCTAACTCATGAAAATCAATATAACGAAGGGTTAAGAGAATACGAAGTAGGAGATAATATTAAATGGGTGAATATAACAATTACTTCTTTAAATAATACTGCTATAAATGCCGAGGCAGAGTTAAGTTTGGCTAAAAGTGATTTATCCTATGCTGGTTTTGGTCCTTATAAGGAATTAAAGTCATGTGGAGATATACCTTCCGGAGGTAATTGTACTTTGATGTATGATAACAGCAGTAACGGATACAATATAACTACTAATTTAGGCGGTATTTATATTTTCTATTGGAATGTAACAATGACTTTAGATAACGGAGATGCTCAATTTAATGGAACTGAATGGATTAAAGTACATGATTTAAGAGAAAACTTCACTTCTACTTTACAACCCGTAAGAATTTATATTGGTAAGGAGGATAATGCTTTTTATAATTTCACTTTGTTTAATCAATGGAGTAAAAATATTACTGATGTAAATGTCACCATTAATTGTTTATCCTTTTTGGAATGTAATTGTACTTTACCCGGTCAGGAACTACAAAGAGGATATTGTTACTTGAATAATGTTACTTCTCATAGTTATGCTCATGCTAACTTCACTATAAGAGATTTATCCTCGGCAATACAAGGGGATTATCCTATCAATGTTACTGTTAAATATTACAATCCTGGAAACGAATACAAAGTATGGGAGGAGCAGGCACCTCAAACATTGGAAATAAGGAATCAAGGTATTTTAGCTATAGATGTTGTTAACTATCCTACTAGTGTAATAAGAGCAAGCACTAATTATTATATGTTTAATGCTTCTATAAACAATACCGATCCATTGGTTACCTCAACAAATGTTTGGTTTAATTATACTTTACCTACAGGATGGTTTAACTTTACTGGCAATTTAACTGAATTCAATGAAACTTTAGAATCAAATAAATTATTGTGGAATAATATTACAGTAAGCATAGATATCTCTGCATCCCTAGGACCTCAAATTGTGACTTTAAGATCGTCTTCTGACCAAGGACAAGAGGATTTCAAGAATCTGGAGATAGAAGTTTATGCTAACACTCAAGTAGTTAATATTAGTTTCAGTGATAATAACGTAAGTGTAGGAGAGCCTGTTATAATTTATGCGAAACTTCTTTATGATAATGGAACTCCTATTGCTGGAGAGGTACTTGATTTTTATGATACGAACGAATCCATTTATATAGGTGCTGGAACTACAAATCCTGAAGGTGTAGCTTCTATTACTTATAATATACCTGAGACATCATCCGTAGGATTGCATTTAATCAATGTTAGTTATGATGGTAACTCAAACCTTTATGTGTTGTCTTCTTATAATTCTTCTTATTTAGATGTGGGGTTAAAACCATGGATTAATGATTTTTATGCGTTGTACAGCTTGATTACTTACGGCAATAATAACACTATCTATGCAAATGTTAGCGATGATGATGGTATTGATTATGTCGATCTTTACATGACTTATCCTAACGGTAGTACTTATATTTATACGATGCAATTATTGCCTAGCGGTTTATACGCTTATAATTTCACTAATTTATGGGACAAGGGCTCTTATTTATACAAGGTAAGGGTTTACGACATAACAGGAAGTTATAACGAATCTTCAACTAAAACTTTCAAACTTGAAGGATTTATAGGATCTTTGATAGTTAACGATAATGAATCTTATCCCCCTAACACCGATGTTTACTTAAGACCTAAAACTAAAGGATGGTTATTTGATTTTACTCGATGGAGGAAAAAGATTTATGTAGAGAATAAAGAAAATTACGATATTAATGATAGTTTTGTTATTATTGAGCTAAGTGATGTACTATCAGGTCTCGTTAATGAAGGAAAATTAGATAAAGAATGCCGAGGTGTTATCTTCTCTTATTATAACTCGACTATTAATAAGGAACAATATGTTAAAAGTTATGTTGAAAAATGTGATTACGCTTACGTGTATATACCTTACATCCCTTCCAACTCTAATGCAACTCTTTACATGTACTATGATATCTTTGTGAGTAATTACTCTTTGAATGTTACCTCTGCATTTACTTATCCTCAACAAGAACCGTTGCATGTTGTTACCTCTACAACAAATGCAGGTTCCTCTTTGACAGTTGTGAGTTTTATAGATAATAACTATGTTAGTGATGGAACAACAAGCGTAGTATTAAACAAATATCAATCTTATACGTTTCCCGCGACCGATCTATCAGCTGATACTCAAATAATGTCTAATGGTTCTATTTATGGAAGTTTTGATGCTT
Organism: Nanobdellati archaeon; assembly: GCA_026997215.1. Lineage (GTDB taxonomy): Archaea > EX4484-52 > EX4484-52 > EX4484-52 > JAADEF01 > JAADEF01. The sequence goes on along the minus strand of JALWJP010000086.1, from coordinate 6,392 downwards.
CTAACACTGATGCTTTACCTCCTCTAAGTTTTGCAGGTAAGAAATTCACTTACTTAAGTTATAGAGGTACTAATAGTTTTCACGTTTATGCTCCTTATAGAGATGCTTCATGTACTATTTATGATGGTACAACCGCTGTCGATTCTTTCAGCGTAACAGCAGGAACTACAAATGTCAGAAGTACAGATATAACTGATGGGAACGCAGTTATTATAGAATGTGATGCTCCTGTGTTAGTGATGCATCATGCAAGTAATGATGCTTATATCTTCTATCCTGCAGATTATGAATGGTACGGAGTTGCCAGTAATTATCTTTTGATAAGTTCTTTAGATGATGGTGTTACAGTTAACATTTATAAAAGTGATGGTTCCTCAACTACTCAAACCCTTAATAGGGGTGGAACTTATAGTGAGATAGGTTTAGGTTCGCAAGGAGCAGGACCAGCAGTTCATGTTGTTGCGGTAGGAGGTAGAATAGGCGTTTCTCAAATGGCTGATGGCGATGGTATTGAGGCAACAACCTTTTTACCTTTAAGGGAATTAGATAAAGAGTATATACTGCCTCATGACTTCGAATATATTGCCGTTGCAGTTCCCTACTCTTACACTAAATGTGATCTTATAGATTTAGTAGGGAATGTTGTTGAGACGCATACCGTTGGATCTCTATCTCCTAATTATCCTGGAAAAATGCTATTTGGTAGTGGAAGTGCAGGTTATAAATTAATATGTAACGAGAGTGTTTTTGCGTATTATGAACAAAGCAGTAATAATAGAGAAACGAATATTTTAGGAGTGAGATCTAATAGAAGAGGGTATGGTTATAATAGTACTGCTATTTATTATGGTAATGAAGAAGAGCAAGGAAGTATAGTACTAAATAACTTTACCTTACCTGTGTCTTATTATCTTATTGCGGGTGTTGAACAAAATACCACCAACGGATGGATTCAGAAAGCCATAATTATTAATGACACGGCGCCGAGATATTTGAACCCTTATGAATCTTTTGATTTATCTCCGTTATGGAATATATCTCCATGGAATACTGGGTTGGAACCTCACGGAACCTATAGAACATTTGTTAATGTCACTGATAAGTACGGTCATACGCTTTCTTCATTTTATGGGCCTACATGGAATTATGATTTATTTAATATTACTACTGGCGCTTTAGATATCAATGTGACTAATATAAAAATATACAATATAACAAATTCTTTGAATCCTCACACTTCAACTTTAGATTTAGAAGATGAAGGGTTGAATAAAACATTTATTTTATATGTAGGAGAAGCATATAGATTTGAATTTTTGGTAAATGTGAGTAGTGAAAGTAGCATCTGGTGGATTAATGAAACAAATGCAAGTCTAAATAATATTAATACTGCATGGGGTATTGATGTTGATAATGACGTATGGTATAAGAACTCTACTGATGCTTCCGAAAGAGTAGGAGGCGAGCAAATTAGTAATTATATAAAATGGAACACTACACAATTAGATGGTAAAGAAGATCCAGGAGGTCATGTTACTTTTTACTTAATTATAAATCTTTCTAATGCTTCAACGGAAATAAGAAGTTTAACATTCAAAGTTATTGGTGAAAGTACAGGTACTTCAGATGTTTTTACTTTAGATATAAGATCGCAGGATAATGAACCACCTAAACTTTATCAAAACATCTATGGATTGAATAGTACTGAGATTATAAGAGGTGATGCTGTCTTAGCTTATGCAAGATGGAATGAAGAGATAAGTAACGCATTAATAGAGTATAATTCTACAACTCCAACTCTTTTAAATTATACTATCTCCTTACCATCTCCTAATCCATATAATTGGACTAATTATACTATAACTACTACACCTTTATGGTTATTGGGCAATCACAGCGTCAAGATATATGCGGAGGATGTTGCAGGAAATATGAACGCAACCTTACCTTATTTAATTTTGTCTGTTTACGGATTGGCTCGAATAACCGACTCTTATGTCAACTCCACTAATCTTTATGTTGGCGAATCAGTAAAGTTTATATGCCATGTAGATGATGTTTCTGCAGATCCTGATGAATCTTTATCTAATTATGAGGTCGCATTCTATAACTCCACACAACTTTTAGGAATTAATTTAACAAATTCAAGCGGTGATGCTTTATGGATATATACGGATTACTCTCCAGGTACTGAAACTATTACATGTAATATAAGCGATGATCTTTCAAGGTTTTATAAAACCGATTCACAAAACTACGCATCATATGTTTTAACGACTTATGAGCCTGAACCTCCTAGTTATTATTATCAAAGTCAATCCTTAGAATTAGTACATAAAGGTGATTTAATAAACCTTTCTGTTTTATGGAGAGATAATTATGAGTTAGCTTATGCTACTTTAGAAATTAACACTTCTGGTAGTTTTAGCAATGAAACCTTCGTAGACTTAGAAAAATCACAAGAAAAATGGGCAAATATTACTTATCAAGTACCTACTTATATTTCCCCAGGCATTATTGCTTGGAGAGAGTACGGCAATGATACTTCTAACAATTGGAATATTACACCTTTCTTATATTTTGAAGTTTGGGGATGGGCAAAGATAGCTTCTGCAACTGCAACGCCTTCTAGTCTTTACACCGGTAACTCTACAATTATTAAATGTCAGGTTGTAGATGCTAATCAAACTACTCGTCTGTTAGAGGGATATGCAGTATACTTTTACAACTCCACACAATTATTAGGTGTTAATTATACAGATAATCAAGGTTATGCTACTTGGAATTACACTGATTGGAGTGAAGGGCAGGAACAATTAGTTTGTAATATCACTCATAACACAACTTTAATGTATAATGCTTCTTCTCAAAATCAAGGAACTGTAATTATTAACACCGTTTCTAGCGGTGATGCAGAACCCCCATATATTATTAATGATGCTTACGGATTAAATGTTACTTCTGATCAGCGTGTATTTAGAGATGAAGCAGTATTGATTTATGGTTGGTGGTCTGAAGAAATAAATACTTCGTGGTATGAAATAAATGATGTTTCATCATCTTATTATAATGTTTATTACATTGAACCTCCTTATGTCGATAATTGGACTAATGGAACTATACATCTAAATTATAACTGGTACTTAGGAGTACATAAAGTTAAACTTTATGCAAACGATTCTTCTGGAAATGTTAACAATACCTTAGAATATCTTAACTTTACCGTTTGGGGGTTAAGCCAAGTTTCATGGGTTTCACCTAAAGATGGACAAGAAGTTAATAGATCTCTAGTTTATCTCATCACTAATGTAACTGATTACAATACTTTGGAATGTATTGATAATTATAGAGTCGATTATTATGATAATGAAACTCCTGGCTATTATATTGGTAGTGCTTATACTGATGCAGCAGGTAATTGCTATGCTAACTTTTCATGGGATGCTTCTTCCACCTCAGTTGGTTATCATACTTTAACAGCTATGATCTCGGATGATACATCTAAGTATTATGAAGCAGAAAGTGACACTAGTTCTATTCAGATAATTATAGTGATTATAGGCGGTCTTAATACTACAATCACCAATCCTTCTAATGGTACTAAGGTTTATAAAGGTCAAACGTATTGGTTTAATTCAACAACACGTGAAGATAATGGTAGCGTGATAACTCCCGAAACAACTACTTGGATAGATAACGGCGTGATAATATCGAGTTGTACGAATGACGATACTACTAATTGTGAAAATATAACTTACACCATACCTTTGGATTCTACAACAGGATGGCATAAGATAGAGGTTAACACATCCGCACCATACTATCAAAGAGGTCATGACGAAATATGGTTACTTTATTGGGGCTTAGCAGAGGTTAACTTAACTACCCCTCTTAATGGTTCAACATCCTATCTCGATACCTTCCAGGAATTGAAATGTAATGTTACTGATGCGGGATCTAAATTAGGAATAGAAGGTTATTATGTTGAATTTTATGTATATAATGATAGTTATATGGAAAGAGTTAATACTTCATTCACAGATGCTAGCGGTATAGCTAATTCATATTGGTATGTGAATAGTAGTATTTACAAAAAAGGAGCATATTATGATGTGATGTGTAATATAACTAATAATGCAACTTTAGCTTATGATGCAGGAGTAGCATCAAGTAAGAACACAGTATATATTAACGAGAGTTTGGGTTATCTTATTGTTAACATCACTTTCCCACCAGCAGGAGTTAGAACTTATGTAGGAAAAGATGCCAACTTTACGATAAATGCGACTGCAACATGTTACGGAGGTAATTGTGGTGATGTGTATGCAACCGCCAAATATAATGGTATTTCTATTTCAACTACTATAGGTGATACACCTTTCTATATTAATGATGGAAAAGGAAATCCACGATTATGTGGTACTTTAAATATAGGTGATAGTTGTAATGTATCTTTTGTTGTTAATGCAACAGGAGACTATGGAAGTGTGTGGAACATAACTGTTGATTTTTCATCGTCGTATTCCGGTAATAATGAAACTCCTGTTGCAGAAGTGTTTATAGGGTATGTTATTTTATTAAGCGTGGAGCCTTCAAATATTACTCAATGGTATATGCCTGATAATGATCCTACTCAGCCATATCTTACACCACCGACCACTAATTTAGATCCTTCAACTAGAATGAACAAAGCAGCCAATACTACAGTGGTTCGTTTACTTTCAGGATCTGCAAATGCTAATGGCGGTCTATGGATAAAAGGAGAAAATCTAACGTCTTCGGAGAATCCAGGTTATTATATACCTGTTTATAATATCACACGATGCTTTGGAGAAGTAAGTGATTACCCCACACCTAATGATGCTTTAAGTTGCTGGAATAATCCAGATAATAAATTAACTTATGATTATAAGCAAATACTTACTGCTTTAAACGTAGGCGATATAATTAATATTACCTTTTTTGTAGATGTACCTGCTGTTGCAGCAGGAAAGTATAACGGAACTATTTGGTTTTTAGCAAATGCAACTTATTAGAGGGATGTGCATGAATATAATTAGATTAGCAATATTAGCAATAAGTGTTAGTATATTTTTATGTTTATTTAGCTATACTTATGGTTTAATTGCTTTATATAATGCATTACCTTCTAAAATTTCAATAGACTACGGGGAAAAAAGATCTTATCCTATAATTATTAAAGATTCTCCAAGCACCTCTTATATTTACACCATTAAAATAAATGGTTTAAACTTACAAAATAATGGCTTTATAAGAGTGACTTTAACAGACAAAAAAGGACATTTGTTGTCTTCTCCATTTAACAACGAAGATTTAACAACATCGTTGTTAGTGATAAAAAATAACGAGATTATAAAAGTTAGAGAAATTTATGTACACATAGAATATTATAAACCTCTAGAGACTTCTAAGAAACTTAATGTTGTGTTGGAGATACTTCCTATAAATGAGGAATCATCGAATAGTTTTGTAACTTCTTCTTTCTCTTATGGTATGGTTTATTCCTTTGATATCTATGCAAATGCTTATTTGTTTGACACAGGAAGTTCTTCCTCACATTCGACCTCTTCATCCTTTTACAATCCATCGCTTTATTATGAAGAAAACACTAGTATGGAGGCTAATGATATAGAAGATAACGCTGAAAGAATAAATAATTCTCTTTTTATTAATAATTCTGATAATAAAAGTGAAGAGAATAGGAAACAAGAAGAATTAGAGGATATAAAAAAAGAAGAAATGGCTAATGATAGTATGTATTTTATCGAACCTCAAAATGCATCAGAGGAAAAAAGTTCTTTTTTACCTGTGACAGGTAGGGTTGTAGGAGGGATAAATGCAACAACATTTATTATTTTTGTGGGAGGTGCAATTTTACTTTATGTTTTATGGAAAGTATTATGAGGTGATATGAATGAAAAAAATATCTGAAAAAAACATTGTAAATTTTTTATATGAAGTTGGGATGTTAAAAAGAAGGAAGCATGAGGGATATATGTTAGCAGGAGTACCTTCATACGAATTACCGAGTATTGGAGAGCATAGTCATAGAGCAGCGATTATAGGTTATATTTTAGCAATACTGGAGGGCTATGAAAATCCTTATAAAGTTGTTACAATGTGTGTTTTTCATGATATTGAAGAGACTCGCATACCCGATATTAATAAAGTGGCTAATCGCTATCTCAGAGGTTTTGATAAGGATAGATTACTTAAAGAGCAATTAGATGAGAGGTTGGGCGAGATAGGTAAGGAAATAAGAAAACTAAGAGAAAATGTGAATTACAGCAGCGAAGATAAAGCAGGCATTATTGCTAAAGATGCTGATTATTTGGAACAAGCGATAACTGCTAAAGAATTGGTTGAAAGAG
>JALWJP010000085.1 GCA_026997215.1 Nanobdellati archaeon | reverse complement strand
GATTACTCTTAAGTATTTAAGGGATCTTTACGAACAAGAAAAGAGATCTCAAAAACTTCAAAAAATAGATGATCAATTTTTTGAAGAAGTAGAGGAGTTCTTTAATGTTAAAAAGAAGTTGATGGAAAAATCTAATCTTAAAGCTTTTCAGATTGCGAAGGAAGTTGAAAATTTTCGTATGCTTCTGCGTATGCTTTTTGAGAAAAGAGAGCAAAAAATAATTTCTTTAGCTTTAAGATCGTTGAGATCCGGTATAAAGATAGACTTAGATCTTCTTTTACCTGCAGAACAAAAATTTTTTAATAAACTTATAGAACTTGTTAAGGAGAATGAATCCAACATTAATAAGTTATTTGAAAGTAGTGATATTTTTGATACCTCTTCTTTTTCTTTGAAATCTGCTTCTCTTTCTCATCCAACGCCTGAGGATAAAGAGGAAATTAATAAAGATGAGGATTATGAGGAACAGGAAAGTAAACCTCTTGATAAAGAAAGCCTTTCTTCTCGTTCTTATCTTACTCTGTATATTCTAGATCATGTGCCTTCTTTTTTAGGAGAAAATTATGAGTTTTATGGACCTTATGAGAAAGGTGAAAAAGTTATATTGCCAAGAGATATCGGAGAGGTACTAATAAATATAGGAAAAGCGAAGAAGTACTCTTAAACATTATTTCTTCATTTTCATACCTTTCTTAACAGGCCTTAATTGCTTAGATCCGCATTTTCTGCATTTGGTTCTGTGAGGTTTATTTGTTCTTATGCGAGCATTACACTTCATGCATATATAGACGTTCTTATAAAGACGATCTGCAATTTCAGGGGGAATCATAGCCATAAAATCACCTTCTATGCATAATTTTACATAAATTTAAAAATTTATCTAATGCTATATGATGTATAGATAATTATTTAAAACTTTTGTTAACTTCCTTATATATCAGATGACAATGAATCTATAGGAGGATGATGTTATGGGTATATTAGGTAAAGACATTCCTAAGGAATTGAGTGAAGAAGTGTATAACTTTTTGGAAAGCGTGAGAAGAAGCGGGGGTAAAATAAAGAAAGGTGTAAATGAGACTACTAAAGCAGTAGAAAGAGGTTTTGTCAAACTTATAGTTGTGGCAGAAAATGTTGATCCTAAAGAAATAGTTATGCACTTACCTTTATTAGCTAAAGAAAAAAATGTTCCTATCATTGCTGTGGATAGCAAAGAAGAATTAGGAAAAGCCTCAGGCATAGAGGTTGCTGCATCTTCTGTTGCAGTAATTGATTTAGGTAAGGCTAAAAATGAGTATGAATCCTTATTAAAGAAAATTGAAGAGGTTATGAAATAAGAGGGGTTAAATTATGTCAAACACTGTACCTGCTAAGGTTATTGCAATTATAGGAGTAGCAGGGACTAAAGGGGTTAAAAGAGTAAGATGTAAAATACTTACGGGTAAATATAAAGATAAAGTTTTAATTAGAAATGTAGTAGGACCTGCTAGAATAGGAGATATCTTAATGATTAAAGAAGCAGATATGGAAGTAGCAGGAGTGATTGATTAATGTGATGATTTGTAAAGTGATGTGTTATGCCTGTGTGTAGGTTTTGCGGCAATGAATTGCAAGACGGGAAAGGAGTAATGTTTGTTAAAAGAGATGGTACTATTTTTTATTTCTGCAGTAATAAATGCATGAGAAATTTTGAAATGAGAAACCCACGAGAAGTTAAATGGACTAAGGCATATCATGAAAGTAAGAAGTTAAGACTAAAAAGTATAAGGTGATGTTAGATGGGTAATGATGAGGTAGTGATTGAAAGGACTTTAGTAATATTAAAACCAGATGCTATTCAGAGAGGTATTGTAGGCGAGATATTAACAAGATTTGAGAAAAGAGGGTTTAAGGTAGTAGGTTTAAAAATGATGCAAGTTCCTCGTGAATTGGCAGAAAAGCATTATTTAGAGCATAAAGATAAGCCTTTTTATGATGAATTAGTTGAGTTCATTACTGCAGGTCCGGTTGTGGTGTTTGTAGTAGAGGGTAAAAATGCTATTGCTAACGTAAGGAATATGGTGGGTGTAACAAATCCTGAGGAAGCTTTTCCCGGAACTATAAGACATGATTATGGACTTCACATAGGGAAAAACATAATTCACGCTTCAGATAGTAAAGAATCAGCTGAAAGAGAAATAGACTTGTTTTTTAATATTGATGAATTAATCAATTATAAACGCATTGACGAAGAGTGGCTTTATTAATGATGTTCCTTACCACGCCTTCCTTTATTATTCTTGAACCTAAACAAAAGAAATTTAGAGCTTTAGTTGTGGCAGATTCTTATGAAAAAGAAGAGATCATTAAGAAATATGATGATCTTTACTATTTGAAAAGTTTTGGAAATGTTTCTAAATTCTATTCTTTTAGAAAATCTGTTAGCTCTTATATGACTTCGAATATAAATGAAAAGTTAAGAGAAAACCTTCAATCTTTGGCTTTTTCACGTCATAAACCTTTATCTTTAGAAGTAGAAGGGATTAAATTATCTAATAAGGAAAAAGTCTTCGATAAACTAACCTCTCCTTATTATAAAATAGGGTTGGTAAGATCTTTGAGTGTGGTTTCTAACGTGAAGATGCCGAAAATTGTAAAAAAAGTTTATTACGATTATGATTTAAAGGCTAAAGATGCCATAACTTATTTGTATTATAAAGGTAAAGATGTGTATGATATAGAACCTCTACTTTCTACTGCTAGTTTTGGTTTACTTCGGAATCGCAGGTTAGTTCCTACAAAATGGAGTATTACAGCAATAGATGATACTTTAGCAAAATACTTATACCAGGATATTAGATTCTACGAAATAGGTGAAGATGTAAAATTATTTGTGCATGAGTCCTATCATAATCTTTTTTATATACTGGCGATTCCTAGTTTCTGGTCTTACGAATTAATAGAAAAAGTAAAAAACTCTTCGGGTTTTATGAGAGATTATGAGTTTTTACAACCTCGAAAGGATTATGCTTTTAACACTACAGGAGGATACTATGCTATTAGATTACCTTTATTAGAGTACTGCAGGAATGAAGGTAAGCAGTACGCGTTTTTCGTATTAAGAGTTATATCTCCTCAATATTATCGATCTGTGGGGGTTTGGGTTTTAAGAGAAGCAGTACGAGATGCTTTAAAAAACAAACCTTTGATTTTTAAGAATGTAAAAGATGCTATAAATTATCTTAATCATAAAACTTCCTCACAATTCTTAGATATTTTTAACTCCTCTCTTTTGTTAAAAAGAATAAAGAATCAGAAAACTCTTTTTTCATATGCCTAAATTAAAAAACTTTTTCTCCTTTTTCCCATAACATTTCATAGAGTTTAGATGCAAAATTACTTACGAAATGTTCTGTACCAGTCCATATTGATGTTTGTTGTACGGGATGAGTTTCTTTATCGTGGGTTAGGTGGACTACTGCTTGTTTTTTATCCCCTAATACCATACGAGTATATGGAACTTCGTGAATGTTTATGTTTCTTATTTCTGCAATATCACTGAGTATCTCTGCAATTTTTTTATTTTCTTCAGTTATGGGTGCTAAAATTCTTATTTTTATGCCTTGCTCGTATGCTTCTTGGAGTAATGCCGCATATTTTCTGTAAAGTTCTTTCAATCCTTCATCGGATGTTATTATGTCTATAGACTCTCTAGCGTTTCTTAATATGCTTTCTTCATGTTGATCTATTATGTACTTACCTTTAACAGTTCCTACTAATTCAGCAGTATCTATTTCTTCTAGCCTTTCTTGATGTAGTTTTTCGAGTTGTTCTATGACGGGGTTTTCTTTAAACTTTTGAAGTACTTCTAAAGAAGATTTCATTTTTTCTTTAATGACGTTTGCTGCTCTATCTAATGCTTCTTTAGGTGATAATGCCACATATCTTAAAGGTTTGGACTGTTGAATTATTACAAAACCTTTATCTGCTAAACTTTCTAATACATCATAAACTCTTGCTCTGGGAACTCCTGAGAGTTCTGCTAACTCCCCTGCTGTTGCAGTACCCTTTGCTAGTAATGCAACATAAAGTTTACGCTCATATAGATTAAGACCTATGGACTTCAGAGCCTCTACTGCTTCACCGCTAACTAATTCTTTATAAGCACTTAGTTTTTTTTCTTTCACATTTATCACCGCATATGATTATATTGTTTAGCACTTTTTGGCACTTATATATTTATTATTG
>JALWJP010000084.1 GCA_026997215.1 Nanobdellati archaeon | reverse complement strand
TTTTCAAAAAAAGCAAGTAAGCTAAAAGAACTTTATTTGCCATTTCAGGGAGAATTAAAGAAAGCTCAGATATAGCTTAGTTTCTTCATGTGTTTATAAGGAGTAAATCATGGAAAAAGCTATACTTCTTGTTTGGTTTCTTGCTATGATTGCCGGAATTACTGCACTCTTGCTTGCAAATCTGAGGAACAAGAAAAGGGAAAAGCATGTTTAAACGTTTCTAAGTTTGTTTGTGGTGAGACTCTTTCCTTTCAGCCCATTTGAGGATAACAAGTCCAATCAAAACATATGTGATTACAACGATTGTTAGTATCTCAATTACGCTCATTGCCTAAACCTCTTCTGAAAAAGAGCTATTTTCCGATTAGTTTAACGAGAATGATGTAGCCTTTGTTAATATTCAGAATTTCCGCGTTATCAAGAATTAACTGAACATAGTTATAAGATTATTAGCCATGGAAATAGCAGGTTATAGAGTTTCAAAACATTTGGAAGAATACCTTAAAGAAGAAAGAGCTTATATAAAGCAAGAATGGATTGAAAGGACTATAAATAATCCTGACTTTATTATGGAAGTATCTTCAGAGGAAATAAGACTTTGGAAACAAATCTCCGAGTTTGGGGATAGATTTTTAAGAGTGGTGGTAAATCCTAGAGGAAAAGTGATAATTACCGCATTTTTTGATAGGAGGTTTAAAAGATGAAGATTGTTTACGATCCTGAAGTTGACGCTTTAAGGATAAGTTTAATTGAAGGTAAAGCAATAGAAAGTGAGGAAATTTTACCAGATGTTATTTTAGACTTTTCAGAAGAAGGGAAAATAATTAGTATAGAAATCCTCCATGCAAGTAAAAATGTAGCCAATCTCAAGAATATAGATAAGCTTATGGAAAATTTACAAGCTAAAGCTTCATAGGTGATTACAAAGGTTTAACGAGAATGATGTAACCTTTGTTAATGTTCAGTATTTCTCCGTTATCAAGAATTAACTGAACATCGTATCTTGCTTTGCTTCTTATTGTTCCCTCAAGCTTAAGAACATTTCCTCCGTAATTAATGTGGACTTCAACTTTTTTCTTATGTAGGAAAAGAAGGTAATCATTGTATTCATACTGCACAGGAGGTGGAGACTTTTGTTGGTTCTTCTTCTTTTGAGTTTTCTTCTTTTCTTCTGCCATACTAATATTTTGCTTTATTTAACAAGTTTGTAAAATTGAAAGTAACAATTATGGGAGTAATTGTCAAAGTAAGGGTTCTTTGGGTTCTTAATCGAATAAAAGTTTTGGGGACAACCGAGGATACCATTTATGAAGATTTCCTTCTTGTCTTCATAGCCTGGCATATTCTCCTTTATGAACTTCTCCTCGTCTCCATTGCAAGATGTTTCTCCTGTTTTCCATACTACACCTATTCTTCCTCCATCAATGAATATATACTTTCTACCACTTAGTTCCCTTTCAAAGATTTTTCTTACGTAAACAGGTTTAATTAGGTTAAAGGTTTCTACTAAGTCAACAATAACTTCTTCACCTATCGCAAGTTTGATTCTGAAATAAAAAGGATTTTCAATTTCCATAGGATTAGTTATAGGTTGGATGTAACTTGTTTTGACTCAACGTTACTATTTTCTCTAAATAAATGTGTATTTTGGTTTTCAATTCTACTCTTTATCCTATCAGTAATCTTCAGTAAGAAGCTAACATCTTTGTAGAAGTATCTCTTCGAGGATGCCAAGTTTAGATATTAGAGGAGAGATTTAATGAATCTGCGCTTTATATGTCTGAAAAACCTCTCTACCACATTCCTACTTCCAAACAAACGCAGGTTTTCCTCTTACTGATAGCGCTGCCCATAGCAAATATCTCTTGTTCCTTGCCTTTATCTTCGTCTCATCCATATAAACAAGCATTGCAAGCGTGTAGACGCTTTCCAAGAACTTAGCCAGCATATGCCACCAAAGTCTAATAGCTTTTGGACTTACATCTATACACATTGTTTGCTATTACTACTTTCCTGACTGAAGGACAATCTGTTAAAATAAAGAATTACAGCTACTGCTTTGATTTTTGCTGGTATTCTTTCCATCTTCTCAATCTTTTTGAAACATTTGTCTATCTTCTTCACCAGCCCATATCTCTATTTTCACATCCCCTTATCTTGGCATTCTCATTCCATAAGGTTTTCTATTTCTTTTGTTAATATTTCTTCCCTTATCTTGTCTATATCCACTATGATAAGTGACATTCCTGCCTTATTTTGTCTTTTTATAGATTTCTCCACCTTTTGTTTAAACTCATTAATAAGATAATTTCCTAATACTCCAAGGTATATCTTCTTTCCTTCTTCCGTTACAAGATAAAGAAAGAGTTTATTATTAATTATCTTAGCTTTCTCTAAGTTATCTATAAAGTATAACTCGCCGAAAATCTTAAAAAGTCCTATCATTCCTGCACCTCTTTTTTTAATTTAGATGGCTTGTATTTAAGTTGTCAAGTGGTTATATTGTTAGATATGAGAAAGAAGAAGCAAGTGTGTTTTAGAATGGAGGAGGAAGTGTTAAAGGAATTCAAGAAGTGGCTAATAGACAAGGGATATAGGAGTATTAATCAGTATTTAAATAAACATATTCATGAAGTTTTAAAAAAGGAAGGCAGACTGCCGTATTCCTCGTGTCAAGGATACGAAGACTCGGACCATTAAAATGGATTTAAAAGCAATATCTTATCCCTTGTTTCTTAACTTGTAGATTTCATTTCTTTTATTACTTATATTACTTAATTAACTTAGTTAACTTAGTTTAATTTTCTTTTTATTCTTTGTATAATATTTTCAGTTATGAAAGTTATAGTAGTTGCAAACCAAAAGGGAGGGGTAGGAAAAAGCACTATAGCTTGTAATCTTGCTGTTGCTTTTTCTCTTGAAAGGAGGAAAGTTCTTTTGATTGATACGGACATTCAAGAAAGCTCTTTAGGTTTTAGAGCTATACGGGAAAAGAATGATATAAAAGCCATTTCTATAACAAAACCTACTATACATAAAGATATTGAAAGTTTTAGTAACTTTGATGTGGTTATAGTGGACGCAGGAGGAAGAGACAGTGCTGTATTCAGAAGTGCAATAATGGCGGCTTATAAAGGTATTTTAATTATTCCCACACTTCCAAGTGTTTATGATGTATGGGCTACAGAGGATACCTTAAAAATACTTTTAGATGCGAGAGCAATCGTAGATATACCTGCGTATCTTTTATTAAACCAAGTAATAAGAGCTAATATTGTAAAAGAGGCTGAGGAAGCTATAAGGGAACTTGCTCAGCAATACAACGTAGGGACTTTAAAAACAAAGATATTCTCAAGAGTTGTGTATAGGAATTCGATAAAGGAAGGGAAAGGTGTATTAGAAATGGATGACGTAAAGGCTAAGGAAGAAATGTATTCTCTCGTTGCAGAATTAAAAAGTTTAGTTGACTTACAATAATAGCTAAACTAAGTTTTATTACTAAGCTTAATTAGGGGGGATTAATATGTCAATACCTAAAAAGCCAAGAGATATAGAGGAATTTATTAAGAATGCTAGAGCGAATGATGAAATTGCTAATGAAAAAGAAGTTAAAAAAGTTAAAAAATTTCTTATAGAACTTCCATATGAATTATGGATGAAACTAAAGCTTAGAGCTTTACAAGAAAACAAACCACTAAAAGACGTTATCCTTGAAATACTTGAAATGAATGCGGAGTAATTTGTATAGGTTTAGTAGCTTAGTAATTAGACTATAGAAAAGTTATCAGAAGAAATGCCTGTTGATAGTAAAAGTAGTAGTTTTATGTCAATGAAATTATCTAAATGATATTTATAAAAAGCTTGTAATTTTCAATGTTTATGCTTTCATTTTGAAGAAAAGAGGAAATTTTGTAAAACTTATAAAAGTTAAAAAAATTGACTAGGGAAGGCAGGGACTGGTATAATCCCTGCCTACCGGGGGTAACAAAATGAGAAGTGAACTTTGTAACCCTCTTACGAGAGTTATAGGATACACAAAAAAATCCACTTGTCAAGTAGATAACTGGTGAGGGGGCTAAATGCCCCCGGCGGACGGGGCGCAAGCCCCGATAAAAGAATCCCTTGGAAGCTCAAGGAGAAAATACTGCCTCCTAACGTAGTAGTCTTTTCGGAAAACTACAAGCATCAAGAAGCTTGCTTCTTCTTGCTGTTCAAAGAAGGAAAAGTTTTTGACAGCTGTGTAGTAAAAACTTCAACAACTTTAGCAAGTTATTTAAATGGTTGGGAGCAATATGGTATAGCTCCTTTATTCCTTCCCAATCCCGTGAAGGTTCCGAGGGGCTACTGGGAAG
>JALWJP010000083.1:3421-4374 GCA_026997215.1 Nanobdellati archaeon | reverse complement strand
TTTCCGTTCACTTGAGGAATGTGAGTGAGGAAGATTTAATCGAAATACTAAGGGAAATATTAAGTTCTCTTGGATACTACGTAGTTGTTGACTTCAAAAACCGACTTATAAAAATATTTAAAAGCGATAAAATTCTCGTATCATACGACACGTATATAGTAGTTTACGAGCCTCAATACGTTAAAGCGGCAGAATTAGTTAATTTCTTAAAAGAACTACAAATAAAGGATATAAAAGTAGCAAATATTGGGGAAAAAGTAGTTTTAATTGGTCCAGCAAGTACAGTTAAATATGTTTATAACTACATATCTCAAGTAGATACTCTATTCCAGGGAAAAAAGCATATAGCTTTTGTAAAAACTTCCTTAGACGTTAAGAAGGTCGAAAAATATGTAAAGCAGATTTTATCCTTATTAGGTTTCAAAAAAGGGGAAGGGATAATTAAGAGTATGCCCGATATAAATACATTAGTAATCGTAGCAAGGGATAAAAGACTTTTACAAGAAATAAAAACTTGGATTAGAGCTATGGAGAGGTTTAAGGATGAATCTGAAGAACGTATATATACTATGAAAATAAATTACTTGGACGCTTCAAAGATTGCGGAATTCTTAAGCAAAATAGACATTTTTAACATACCTGTATCATCAATAGAGGATATCGGAACAACTGAAAGAGAAAAAAGGAGTAAGGTAGCTAAAGAAAATAAAGCCATGAAACAAGCCGGTAGCGGAAAAACAAATTCTAATCAAACGGTAAAAGAACAAGTTCTTTCTTCTGACGAAGTGACTAAACCTCCAATTACGGAAAAGCTTAGACCTGCAGGAAAAATTTCTGTTGATGAGGAAACGAATACACTCATAATAAAAGCAACACCTGCTCAATATGAAATTGTGGAGTCTTTGATAAAGAAATTAGATGTCCCACCTCCCCAAGCACTTATTGAAATGGTT
>JALWJP010000083.1:0-3411 GCA_026997215.1 Nanobdellati archaeon | reverse complement strand
GTTGGTGATTCCCTTAATTATGGATTGGAAGCTTTATTCAAAGGTTTCATCGACGAATACCCATTTACCGTGGAAACATCTTTTGGATTGCGTGGTAATTCGGCAGGATTAACGGGTTTTAAAGCTTTGATCTTCGGAAAAAATGCTGATATTAGGGGAATACTTAACTTTCTATCTTCAAAGACGGAGCTTAACATACTTTCTACGCCTTATATTCTGGTTAAAAATAGAGAGACTGCTAGGATAGAAATAGGTGCAGAGGTTCCTATAGTAACTGAACTGCTAACCACAAGCAGCGGAGGGGTTCCAGTTGTTACAACTTCTGTTCAATATAGACCTACTGGGATTATACTAAAAGTAACACCTAACATAAGCTCCGACAATGTAATTACTTTAAGCATAGAACAAGAAGTAAGTGATGCTATACCTAATACATTATCACCAGAGATTCAATCTCCAATAATAACTAAACGGTCCGCAAAGACCTCCCTTATACTTGGAGACGGGCAGGTAGTTCTATTAGGAGGACTCATACAGAATCGGATAGAACGAAACAAAAAGGAAGTGCCCGGACTTGCTAAAGTTCCTATATTTGGAAATTTATTTAAGACTGAGAATAAATCAAGAACGAATACCGAGTTAATAATATTGATAAAAGCACGTGTGATAAGAAACGTGCAAGAAACTGCATCTATACGCGATGAAATGTTGGAGAAACTCGACAACCTTCAGAAGATAATAAGAATCATTAAAAGTAGTAAGACAAAAAACTATGAAGAAAGCAAAAGTGAACAAAATTAAAGATAAAAACTTTAGGAAGAAAGCATTAATCTCAATATTAATATCGACATTTTTAATTCTGTTATTTTTAACAATAAATTTTCAATTGAAAAACGAAAAATTAGAGGGAGAAATTTCTGAAAAAAAACGGCTAATACATAAATATAGGGAAAATGTTGAAAGATTGAATGAGATTAGAGACAAATATCGTGTCTTGCGTAAGGATTATGAATCAATAAAGCAAAAGTTTTTTTCAGGTAAGAATGAAAGTATAGCTTACGCTAAATTTTTATCTTTTATAAACAATCTCTTACAGAAATATAAATTAAAAAAAACCTATGCTACGAGAATGCCTTCTGAGGAATTGAATTCGTTTAAAATCATTAGATTATTTATACGGCTACAAAGCGAGGATCTAAGACCTGTTTTAAGATTTATATACGAATTGGAAAACAATAATGAAAAACAATTGATAGTTGAAAAAGTTGACATTAAGGTTAGACAATCTAAGGAGGATAAAGTTCTATATTATATAGAGTTAGTAGTCGGTGGAATATGGGAGGAGCAGTAGATAAGAAACTAATAGAATTTCTCAGTAAGAATAAAGCTGTGCTGTTAGAAAATACTGAAGACTATATAAAAATAGGAGTCACCTCTGAGGACCCATATTTTATAGACATTT
This sequence comes from Nanobdellati archaeon, assembly GCA_026997215.1. Taxonomy (GTDB): domain Archaea; phylum EX4484-52; class EX4484-52; order EX4484-52; family JAADEF01; genus JAADEF01. The sequence continues at coordinate 1,949 of JALWJP010000083.1, read as the reverse complement.
TAAAAGCCTATACTAAAAAAAAGATAATTACCGAAAATATAACAAGTTCAGATGCCTTCGTTAATTACAATACTGTGGATAATGAAAAAGATGAGAGCCAGCTTGCCTCTGAAGCTCCTATAGTTAAATTAGTGAATGAAATAATTGAGGAAGCTATAAGGAAATCTGCAACGGATATACATATAGAGCCGTTTGAGAATATTTCTATTGTAAAGTATCGCATAGATGGAATATTACATAAGGTAAAAGAAATACCTATTTATCTACACTCGGCTATAGTTTCAAGGATAAAAATACTATCTAAGTTAGATATTGCCGAAAAACGCCTGCCTCAAGATGGGAAATTTTCCTTTAAAATGGGAAATCTTGAATACGATATAAGGGTATCAACACTGCCTACCGTATGGGGAGAAACAGTAGTTTTAAGACTTCTAAGTAAAGGAAATATAGATATTGACTTAGATAAATTAGGATTTAGTGAAGAGCATTTAAAAATAATTAAGGAGCTCATAAGAGTTTCTCATGGAATGATACTCGTAACTGGACCTACAGGGTCTGGTAAAACGACTACTTTATACGCTATACTCAAACTTTTAAACGACGGGACTAAAAAGATAATAACGGTAGAGGATCCCGTTGAGTATACCATACCCGGTATAACTCAGGTTCAAGTAAACGAGAAAATTGGATTAACCTTTTCTAGGACTTTAAGAAGTATACTTAGACAGGATCCAGACATTATAATGGTGGGCGAAATAAGGGATAAAGATACAGCTGAAATTGCTGTAAGGGCTGCTCTCACTGGACACTTAGTCCTTGCTACCTTGCATACGAACGATTCAATAAGTGCTTTTACGAGACTAATTAATATAGGCGTTGAAAACTTCCTTGTTGCTTCTGCTGTTGTAGGTGTTATTTCTCAGCGTTTAGTAAGACGAATTTGTGATGCATGTAAGGAATCTTACAAGCCTTCAACACTTGAAAAAGGAATTGTGGAAAGGTTTGGTTTCAGAAATGTACAAAAATTGTATAGAGGAAAAGGATGTTCAGCTTGTAATTATACAGGTTTTAAAGGAAGAACAGTAATTGCTGAGGTGCTTATTAATAGTGAAGAAATAAGAGAAAATATTCTTTCTAATTTTAATCAAAGTAATATAGAAAGGATAGCCAGGAGTAATGGATGGAAACCTCTTATTGTGGACGGTATCAACAAGGCTACTCACGGGATAACAACACTTGAGGAAGTGTTAAGAGTAGTAAACTTACTTACATAGGTTATGTACAAATATAAAGCTATCTATCAGAATAGGGTTGTAGAAGGTACAGTAAGAGCAGATACAGAAACAGAGGCTTTTGAGAATTTAAAAAGGCAGGGTCTTATTGTTATTTCTATTGAAAGAATAGGAAGAAAAGAGGGAAAAACGAAGGTTAGTTCTTCATTTTTGGAAAGTTTTACTAAGGATTTAATTCAACTACTTGAAGCTGGTATAACCATAGATAAAGCACTTTTATTTATTTCTGAAAGTAATAAGAAATACAAACAATATTTGCTAAATGTAGTATCGGAAATAAGACAGGGAAGTTCTCTATCTGATGCGCTTGCAAAAGAAGGTATATTTCCGCAGGATTATATAGAACTTGTAAGAGCAGGAGAGGAAAGTGGAAACCTTATAGAATCTTTAAAACTTATTTATAACTTCCTACACGAATTAAATAGTTTTAGAAGAGAATTAATAAGCTCTTTAATATATCCTATGTTCTTAACTGTTACTTCAATCCTTTCACTTATAATTTTATCCTCATATGTTATTCCAAAGTTCAAAATATTATTCGAAACTACAGATAAAGAACTGCCATTTTTAACAGAGATTGTTTTCTTGATATCAGATAAATTTAATACTATGTGGATAACTTTCCTTATATTAACTTTAATTTTTTTATTATTAATT
>JALWJP010000082.1 GCA_026997215.1 Nanobdellati archaeon | reverse complement strand
TGTAAATCATAGGATCACCTTAACTCAATACTTCATTACAATAATAATAAGCATATAATGCTTTTCTTACATGAGGTTGTGTTTCTTTGCCATAACCCCCTGCATTATAGGAACACATAAAAGCAGGTATATTTTTTACATCACCAAACTCTTTTTCCAAAGATTTTTTAAGGTCAATGCAATTATCTAAAGAACAGTCACGCGAAGGAGATAAAGCTTTTGATCCTCCATTATAATAAGCAAACACATAAGCCAAAAAGAGCATATCATCTTGAGGATAGGAGTAAGCAGAAGTTATCTCTTTTATTCTGGTAAGTGAAGAAACAAAATATCTCGCCGCTAATTTAATGGATAATTCATCATCGTTCTTTAATCTTTCACAACATTCTTTATCATCACAAGATTCTCCTGTTAGCATACGATAAGTTTCTGGAGTGATCATAGTTATACCACATGATACTGGTTTTCCATTTCTATAAGTTGCTTTCTCATCTCCCCCACTACTTTCCACAGCAATAGTGGCAAAGAGCAAACAAGGAGGTAAAGAGTACTGCTCAGCATGCCTTTCAACAAACTCTCTATATCTAACTATTGCTTTATCTTTTATGTTTTTTTCTATGCTCGATTTTACAGAAGATGATAAACCAACAACATCTGCTAATTTACATTTACGTGGTAGAGATGAAACCGTATCAGGAGGTAAAGGAGATTCATAACCAAATTCCAACTCATTTAACTTATTAATTAAATTAGCAGTATCAGTAAAAAAAGAACAAGGCATCTCTTTCTTATTTACAGAACAAGTACAATCCTCAGCAAAACAACTTAAACAAAAAGCAGAACATTTTGCATAACTTATTTCATCAACAATAATTGATAAATCGCTCTCCTTTTTTTGAGTAAGTTTTTTATTTACGATTATCAAAATCATTGTTGTTATTACAATACCTACTAAAACAATAAAAAGTATGTTAAGAGCATAACTTAATCCTTTCTCCCTTTGCATTAACTCAACCTCGTAATTATATAATCTACATTGCATTTTTTAATATGGTGAACATCTAATTGGTATTCTCTCTTTTTTTCACTTACCTCGTTTATAACCTTATAAACTACATCTTCAGATGGATTTTTTTCAACCGATATAAATTCCTTTAAATTTATCTCCTCTTTATTTGTGGTTTTCTCTTCTTCTTTTAAAGAAGGTAAAGATTCCGATTTAAAAATTACTTTATAACATCGATGTTCTCCTGGCAAATCTTTAAACATCTCTAAGCATTTATCACTCAAACTTTTTACTAAAGAGGATAGGGGAGAACTTAATGTCCCTTTTATTCTAGCCACATAATACTTATCCATCATAATTTCCCCATTTTTAAAGTAATTTAATAGCTCTTGATTCTGCTTAAAACCACACTTCTCATAGCCGCTTCCTTTTATAGATAATTCTAAAGGCTGAGAATAATAATAAACATAGGGGGTCTTTACCTTTATATTAAGTATATCTGCTTTTACTTTTTCTGCATTCTCTTTTTCTATAACCGCTGAGCAAATTAAAGAATTAGAATAACCCTTCATTAAACATCCTTCTTTATTAATAGACAAATAATAAATTCTTTTTAAACCATCATTAGATATTTTCTCTTGAATAATATTACAAGCGCCTCCGCTTAATTTTAAAAAATAAGGAACTGTAACTTCAAGAAAAGGAATGTATGCTTGATACTCTCCTTTTTGAGAATGAATAATAAAAGGTCGAAACACAATATTAAATTTAGCATCTCCCCCCACATAATTATAGTTTGAAGGTTCTAACCATATGGCTGTTGCAACTTCTCCAGGAGTTACTTCGGAAAGTTTCGATTTAGAGAATCCCTCAGCCAATACAAAAGACTTTGTTGTAGTGGTAAGATGCAAATATTTAACAAAAGGATAAAAATTAACTTTATCAGTAACGCAAGAAGGTAAAGAATAGGAAGGATATGCATAAATATATTGGTCATCTAATACTTCATCCTGATGATAAAAACAATTTTGTTGATCCTCGCTATCCTCATCATTACATTCTAAATCGAGTGCATATGCTGCTTCTCCTTTATATACTCCGTAAGTTACATCTTTGATTTTGCCTGCATCATTATTATGCAATATAAGAGAAAAAACAGCATTAGTTTCAGGAATTAATTCTCTCTCATAACTTTTCACTTCAAAACTTAACCCCTTGTTTTTTTCAAAAATCACATATTTAGAAGGATTAAAAGATTGTTCTTTTTCATTTTCAACATCCACTCTCAAATTATCATCAAGTTGTAAGCCCATTTGCTTATTTAAAAACGAATAAGTAACATTAGAAATGTAATCCATAACATATAAAGTACCTGCTTTTACTTTCTCGCTGAAAGTTGCATCATCAAGATTCTCTAAATTTTTAACAACTTCAAATTGATAAGGTGCAACGTAAGATAAAGAGAGTAAGATCATTCCAATAAGAAGTGCTACCTCCCATTCTTTACCACCATATATCGCATCTAAAAAAACATAAAGAGATAAAAGTACAAACAAGTATGAAAATAAAGATATCTCCTTAAAGGAATAATAAAGCAAGAGTATTAAAAGAAGAAATGAAAAAACATAAGGGATAAGATCTTTATAATCTTTTACTTGGTTTTGTCCATACTTGTAAAAAAGATCACCTAATACAAAAACTATGAATAATAGCACTAAAGAATAGTGAGGGGATAAATAATACATTATTATGGTTAAAAATACAGCGGAAAAAAACAACCACTTGCTCATTTGCCCACCTCAGGAGTTTGTTCCCCTAATTTAAAATTATGCATAACATAGTATTTCCATATAATGCCCCCTAAAAACATTAAAAAAATAGCGATCATTAAACCAAAAGGCATTATATTTAAATTAGCGGACTCATGAAAAACAATAAATGAAAAAATAAAGATCGTAGAAATAATTATACCTATTTGCGAAGTTCGGTTTTGATTAGAAGATTGTAATTCCAAGGATGTAGGAGCATTAGAAAGAGCATGAGATACTACTTCTAACGCAATTTCTTTATTTTTAAGCAACTGAGCATAAGCTTTTAACATTTCTTCAGTTTTATGGCCGTTTTTACACTCTGCAACCCCTTCAATCTCTATTATCTCTGCACCACAGATAGGACAACGATCAAAAGGTAGTTCTTTATTCATCAATATCACTTACTTCTTATACCTATTTTTATATAATCTAAATCCATATAACTCCTTGTTCTAAAAGTAATGATATTTTCTCCTTTTTTTAATAAATCTATATCAAAAAAGATATAGTTACGAGAATAAGGTTCAAGATGTTCTATATGATACAACGCTCCATTGATTATCACATCTATTCCTTTATCAAAACTTACAGATCCTGTTTTTATTTCAACAACGCCTTGAAGCATATCTCTATTACGTCTAATAAACTTCCATATAGTATCGGGTATTATTAAAGTCTTAGAATAACTTGTAGTTCTAGCATTTCCCATGTAATAAATTTTTATCTCTGCATTATCCAACACATACTCGGCATTATCTTCCGCCACCAACCTCAACACATTATACCCTATTTTTAAATTATCCTTTCTATAAAACCAAACAATATAAGGTTCTGCAGAAGGCTCAAACACTTCTGAATACACTTTTTTTCCATTCATAAAAAACTCAAGATCTCCTGCTTCATTGGAATCTGCAACCACAAATTTAAATTCTAATTTACTTAAACCTTGATATTCTTCAGGATATAATTCAAACTCAACATATCCTTCATGAGAAGCATAATCCAAAGCCTCTATTTTAAAATTAGTAAGTTCATAAGCAGTAGGAGCCCAGAGTTTAGGTAAAGAATTTTCTGCTTCAATAACTAACAAGTTATGAGTGGAAAGGTGATCTTTATCTATAATAAAAGATATTTTTTGACCAGAATAAGTATAATTCCTAAATATCTCTTTTCCATTAATTTTAATTATTAAACGTCCATACTTATTGGTGTTATTAACTTTAAAAGAAACTTTAAGAGTAAGAGGTTGTGTTAGATCAAAAGAGATCTCTTTAAAAGATTTTTCAAAAAGACCATTTTTTACTACAAAGTTACTCTCGGTTCTAAGAGATTTATAAGCTAGCTTTTTTCCTACATAAATTTTATTTAAAGTAATAGTTCGAGTAGAGGTGGTTGCGCTACCTATACTTCCAAATATGTATTTATCCAAATAATAAGTAGCGTTTTGAGAAATAGTTGTTTTTAGGTCTGCTAAATTAAGAATATCGGCGTTTTCTTCGCTTAAAGAGTTAGAAGAAATAAAAGAAGATGCGTTTTCTTCTAAATATGCAAGTAAAGCAATTACTAAAAAAATGCCAAGGCCTCCTGCCATTATGT
>JALWJP010000081.1 GCA_026997215.1 Nanobdellati archaeon | reverse complement strand
GCATATTATGCTTTTCACAAAAATATTTTCCCCTCAAGAATATAATAAAAAAATAGATGATGTTTTCTTTGCCAAAATTGTTCATGCTTACTTATATAAAGAAGTTAAAGGTGATGTATCTAAAATAAGAATTTTTTCTTCTCAAGAACAGGTATGTAAGAACTTTAAAACATTAAATTTTTTAACAAAATGCGTTAATGCTAATAGTCTTAAAAAGTATTTTTTAGTAAAATAAATTTTTATAATTATGCTCTCAAATAAAGTAGTTATGTATTTGATAGACCATCATTGCCATTTACAACATGAAAAATACGAGAATATGAAAGAAGAAGTTATAAAACAAACATGTGAAGAAATGAGTTATGTTGTTGTTAGTGGAGCAAATGAAAAATGGAATAAAAAAGCGATAGAAATTGCAGAAAAATGTAAAAATTTTTTTGCTACTATAGGATACCATCCTGTTGATGCTGTTAAATACAGCGATAAAGAATGGGAAGAAAAACTTAAGACTCTTGAAGAATTGGCCAAACATCCAAAAGTCATAGCTATCGGTGAAATCGGATTAGATTATCATTGGATTAAAGATGAAAAAACAAATGAAATTGCAAAACAAAGATTCTTAGAGCAAATACGACTTGCTGATAAATTAGGGTTAGGTGTGGTAATACATAGCAGAGATGCAGAATTAGATGCTATAAAACTCGTGGCTGAAAATAAAAGAGATAATAAAGTGGCGTTTCATTGCTATTCCTCTCACAAACATACAGAACTTTTGCATGAGCATAGGTTTTATGCTGCTGTATGCACAAATATTGTACGATCGAAATCTGTAAAAAAATTTGTAAAACGCTTCGGTATTGAAAGGTTGCTTACAGAAACAGATGCACCATATCTTTCTCCTTTTGTAGGAGAAATAAATTATCCTCGGAATGTTAAAATAGTTATTGAAAAAATATCTAACATTCTTGATATGTCTTTAGACGATGTAAGTAAAAAAATAAAGGAAAATTTTGAATTACTTTATAACATTAATAAGTAATACCTCTTATAAGAAAGTCATATACTTTTTTAGCTCGTTCTTTTTGCTCATTATTATAATCACGAGCAATTTTATCATGCATACCCTCCAACATATTTGAAAGATTAGATCCCTTATTCTTATTACTTACTTCTATCCTTATAGGCATTTCCTTATAAAGAAAGTCCATATAAAGCCCATCGCTAGCACGTCCTACAAACAAGTATAAAGGGTGGTGTTTCAAATCAGGTAATATCAATGCTGCAGTAATATAATCTCCGTTTAAAACATCCGATAAATTTCCAGGTTCGTCAACATACACTTCTCCTCGCGTATGATTATAAAGAATAAATCTATCATTTCTTTCGGGATTAAGCGCTCTCATAGGATAAAATTGAGAGAGCCATGCAGCAATAGAATACCCACAAGCATTCATTTCGTCACTATCGGATACTAAAATTCTATAAGTCATAATGCCTGAAAGGTGATTGTTAGGTGGTGAAGAAAAAACAGATTTTATCATTTCTAAAGGATGCTTATCCAAAATTTGCGCATAAGGCTCAAAAAGAAAAGTTTCTTCTAACAATCCCTTAAATTCCTTAAGCAAGTAATTCACACGATTAGTATTTAAAGAACGATAAAATTTATCTAAAGAAGGCATATCTCCTCCTTCAATAATATACCTCTTATAAGCTTGTACTATCTCGCTCCATTTATTAAGAATGGGAGAAGGCATGTTTCCACCATAATTTTCATATACAATTTATAATATAAAATCCGTAAAATTTTTAAAGCCTACTTACAAATTTAGTGACATGGTGGCGAGCACTTTAAAAAAGTTAGGGGTTTTGGTAATCGCAATTATGTTAATACCTGTTGCTTTTTCTTTTAATCTAGCACAGGTAAGTAATGTTACTCAAGAAGAAGCTAGTTTTGATACATCTGTAAGTGTAGATGACTGTGGTTCTTTAGAGTTAGAAATAGAAAAAGCTAAAGAAGAAGGGAAAGAAGAGATAGCAATAGAGTTAGAAAAAGAATATGAATATAGATGTATAGAAATGAACAAAAATAACGATAGCAATGTATTTATCCAAATAATAAAGTTTAAAAATGATTGTGATGAGATAAAAAAGGAAATAGAAATCGCAAAGGAAAAAAATGATAAAAAATTACAACTTGAGTTAGAAATGAAATATAACCATTTATGCTTAAACAAAGTTAAAGAGGAAGATATTGACGCATGCGAAAAAGTGGAGAAACTAAAAGAAATGTATGAAAACAACGGTTCTGCAGAAATTAAAAAAGAAATAGAAAGACTCATGACAGCATGTCAAAAGGAGAAAAATACTGAAACAAAAAATAATGTAGAAGAACAAATAAAAAGATTAAGGGAAGAAATCAGAATGCTTAAACAAGAATTAGAAAGAACAAGACAACAACTAAAGATCATGGCTCAGCAATTTAATGCATCCATAAAAATAGCTCCCGGTGAGGTAGAAATAGAAGGTGAAAAAGTTAATATCTCTGATGCAGAGATAGTAGTAGATGAAGACAAAAATATAAGTGTTGTAGTAAAAAAAGGAGAAGTGAAAATCAAGAATAAAGAAGTAGAAGTTAAAGTTAAAGGAAAAGTGAAAGTAGATCCTAATTACGGATTAGCAATAGGAAACACGCCCATTAAAGTAGAACCTGCAAAAATAAAAGAGAAAGTTAAAAACTTAGATCGTATAAGAGACATCACATTAGAAGTTAAAGAAGATAAGCCTGTTTATATCGTAGAAGGGGAAGATGAAGGAAGATTATTAGGAATTATTCCCATAAAGGTTAAAATGAATTTAAAAGTCAATGCAATAAATGGAGAAGTAGAAGAAGAAGATAAACCTTGGTGGAGCATTCTCGTATTTGGTTAATTTTTTCTTTTTATCCTTTTACTACACCTATGGGCTTTAATCTAGCAACAATAGTTGCTATGTCTAAAGCATCACTTACTTTAACCACTTCATCCACATCTTTATAAGCCTGAGGTGCTTCTTCCACAACACCTCTCCAAGAACTAGATCTAAGATAAATGCCTTTGTTCCTTAATTCCCTTTCTATGTTAGCTTTAGATAAGGTTTTTATAGCCTTGCTTCTAGACATAACCCTACCAGCTCCATGAGCAGTTGAGTTAAAACTTAACTCTTCTGCTTTCTTACCCCCTATAAGCAAATAACTTGCAGTACCCATACTTCCTGGAATAATAACCGGTTGTCCAATAAAATAATAGGGGGAATCTCTAAGCAAATAATGTCGTTTATACAAACTCCTAGTAGCACCTTTTCGATGCACTACTAGTTTCCTTTTCTCTCCTTCAACAAAATAATGTTCGATTTTTGCCATATTATGTGTTACATCATAAATAATAGAAAGATCCAAAGATCTAGCATCTTGATCTAAAACCTTCTCAAAACTCTCCCTTACCCAGTGAGTTATAAGTTGCCTATTGGAAAAAGCAAAATTAGCTGCTGCATTCATGCTTAAAAAGTATCTTTGACCTATCTCGCTTTCAAAAGGCACACTAACTAATTCTCGATCAGGTAAAGAAGATATGTTAACGTGCTTCTCCATCTCCTTTAAAAAATCAGATGCTATCTGATGACCAAAACCTCGTGATCCAGTATGTATCATTACCATAACTTGACCTTCTTGAATATGAAGTTGTTTGCCAATGTCTGGGTCAAAAACTCTATCAACAATCTGCAATTCTAAAAAATGATTACCACTACCTAAACTCCCAATTTGGACTCTTCCACGTTCCTTTGCTTTTTCAGAAATATAATCTATAGAAGCTTGTTTAATAGCGCCTTTTTCTTCCACATAATCTTTATCTTCTTTCCATCCAAACCCCTGTTCTATTACATAATCCATACCCCTTACAGCAATTTCCTCTAACTCTGATTTACTAAATTTTATTTTAGCCTCACTACCCAAACCGGAAGGCACATTTTTAAAGAATTCATCAATAATTTTTGTTTTAACTTTTTCAATATCTTCAAACATAAGATTGGTTCTAAGCAACCTCACACCACAATTTATATCAAAACCCACCCCTCCTGGGCTTATTATGCCTTGTTCTTTCACATCAAAAGCCCCTACACCACCAATTGGAAAACCATAACCTTCATGAGCATCAGGCATCGCAATAGCGTTTTTAACAATTCCTTCTAAAGATGCAACATTCTTAAGTTGCCATAAGGTTCTATCTTTTTTAATTATCTCTAATAACTTCTCGCTGGAAAAAATAATACCATCTACTTTCATCCCGTTTGTTTTTGGTAACTTCCAAAGAAAATCATTTATTTTTTTAAGTTCCATAAATGTAAAAGTAATGAAAAAATTTAAAATAGTTGCTTAAAAT
>JALWJP010000080.1 GCA_026997215.1 Nanobdellati archaeon | reverse complement strand
CCCTAAAAATATATTTTTGTTTATTATTTTATATATATTTTTATTATTATTTATTTATTATTATTTATTTTTATTTTTATTTAATATGTAAATTTTCAAATTTTTAGTTTAGAAAATAAAAATTTCTAAACCAACCTCAAATTCCTTTCTGCAATTTTTCTTTCTAAGAAACTATAAACTGTTCCGTGTTTGCTTCCAGAAAGAAGCATCTCAATGGCTTCTTTAGCTAGCCAAACATCTTCGTGTTTTCCTATGATGCTTATTGTTTTGCCATAAATTACTATTTTTGTATTAGTATATTCTTCTATCTTTTTTCTTGACATACCTTGTTCTCCTATCACTCTGCCTTTATATCTCTGCATCATTTTTTTATTCTTTCCATACCATTCCTTTAAATCTATTACATATAACGTATTTTCCTCGCTAATTAGTTCTAAAGCTTCATCAGGAGTGAATCCTCTAGCAATAGCGGTGAGCACATTTTTGATCTTCAAATAATCCTCAGCATTTTCAAAGAAAAACTTTACTTCTTGATTCTCAACATCTATTTTAAGTTTTATGTTTAAAGCTTCTTCAAGTTTCTTTCTTGTCTCACCTTTCTTACCTATAAACACCTTAACCCTATCCTTGGGTACGAGAAGGGTTTCATCATACATAAAAAATCCCTCTCCCTATTTCTTTTTTAATCATATCACTATCAATATCTAAATCATAGTATTTTTTAAAATAATGGGTTATGTTGTTTATATCTCTTTCAAAAAACTCTTTAGCTCTCGGATGAGACAATAACGTTGCTTGTGCAAAATCTACAATATAAGGCTTGTTATCTTTCACTAAAACATTAAATTCGCTTAAATCTGCATGCACTAATTTACCTTCCCTCACTAATTTTTTAATTTGATTCATCAAATTTTTAAAAAATTCCTCTGGATTTTCTAATCTTACTCTCCTTAACTGAGGTGCTTCTTTGCCTTCTGCATCACCTATAAATTCCATAACCACAAGGTTCCTTATAAAATATATAGGTTTAGGAACATTTAATCCTAGGTTATAAGCAATCTCCAAATTATGATACTCTTTCTTACACCAAGCATACACCACATCCCTTTTCCCTTTACCAATTCTTCTAAACCTTTCATCACCTTCTAAATAATACCACATTCTCTTGAAATTACTCGCTTCAACTTTGTAGATCTTTATTACTCTCAAACCCTCATCAGAAGACACAAGAAGAACTTTGCTTTCCTTTCCCTCATTTATAAGACGAATATAAGACTCATATATTCTTTTTGCTTTTAATTTAAACAAATCTTGAATGGTTAGATTATCAAATATCTTTTCATATATCTTTCTCTCTTCCTGTGTCTTCAATCTTCTTTTAGGTAGTGCCATTAATTTTATTAAGTTTATGAACTTTAAAAATAAACCTTTTAAAACTTCATTTGTTATGAAGAAGTATGGTAAAAAAAGTTGTTATATTTGATTTAACAGATACGTTATATAGTAGATTAAAACTTTATGATGATGTTGTTCCCATTCTTAAAGAGCTAAAAGCAAATAAATGGATAGTTGTGGCTCTCAGCAATTTAGATAGACAAAGCATAGACGAAATATTAGAAAATTTTGGTATTAAAGATTATTTCGATGTAATTGTTTCTGCGAAAGACTATGATACTTTAAAACCCGATCCTAGGTTAATTAACATTGTGTTAACTCTTGTCGAAGATTTAACAGGTCAGAAAGTAGATAAAAAGAACGTCTGGATGATAGGGGACAGACCAGATACAGACATAAAATGCGGAAAACTAGCAGGGATCAACACTATTAGAGTGCTTAGAGGAGCATATGCACATAAGCAACCAGAAGATGCTTATGAAGAAGCAGATTACACGATAAAATTTTATGATGAACTCTATAACATTCTTAAATTAAAAAAGATAGCAAATGAAGAAAACAAAAAAACCAAAAAAGATGAAAAAGGGAGTTATGAAGATGTATGGGATGAAAAGGTGATATAAGTTGAAAGCTTTTATGAGATATGACATTAGAGGCAAATATCCTGATGAGGTAAATGAAGAACTTGCTTTAATTATTGGAAAAGCATTCCCTCCTTCTGAAAAAATAATTATAGGGGGAGATTTAAGAACCTCCACTCCTCTCCTTAAAAATGCTTTAATTTATTCTTTAAATACAGAGTTGATTGAAGACATAGGCATAGCCCATTCAGATCTTGTTGCATTTTACGCTAAACATGAAGATTCAAAAGGAATAATGATAACAGCTTCGCATAATCCGTGGGAGTTCAATGGCTTTAAATTTTTAAACGAAAACTCAACCCCTTTTAATAACGAACAATTAGAAGAAATAAAAAAGAAGTCATTAGAGATAAGTAAAGTAGAGAAAAAAGAAAAAAAGTATGTGCCGAAATATCAAGAAGGTTATGAAGCATACTTCACTGAGATCAAAGATAAAATAGGGACGAAATTCAACATAACTATTTATGCAGTAAATTCTGCCGCATTACCTTCTTTAAAATACGCCAACAAACAAAATATCGTTAAAACAAAAGTGATAGGAGATAGTTATGTTTTAAACCCTTCCATTCCATCTAATCCTTCTTTAGATTATGTAAAGAACCTTAACCTCCAAAAAGGTGTTGTATTAGATGCAGATGCAGATAGAGGAATAATTATAGATGATAAAAAACCAGTAAATGCACATGCTTTAATCTATGCATTTGCTAAAGCTTTAAATTCTAAAAAAATAGTTGTTTCGGTGGATTTCTCGGAAGATCTTAAGAAAAAATTAGAGGAGGCGGGAATCAAAGTAGAAATTACACCTGTAGGAGATGTATTTGTAAGTAATAAATGTCATAGTTTAAAATGTGATCTCTTTGCAGAACCCAATTACCATTTTGGATTCCCATTTATATCTTATTATTCATCAGGGGTTTTAGCAGGCCTGGTTTATGATGCATACAATGTAAGAAGATACCTGCCAGATCAGCTTCCCCATTTTCATTCTGAAAGCATAACCTTAAAAAAAGAAATATTCGTAAAATTAAAAGAAACTATCAAAGAAAAATACGAAGTTATAAATGAATTAGATGGTATAAAATTTAAAGTTAATACATCTTATGTTCTCCTAAGATTTTCAGGAACATCTCATAATAAAGCACGAATATATGTAGAGGACGTGGAAAAAGAAAGAATTAAAAAAGCTTTAGCACACATAAAACATTTAATTAATGAGGTGGTTGCATGAACATAGTTGTAAAAAACTTGAAAGGAATAACTCCATATGAAGAAGAAGTAGAAATTGTAGAGAGAAAAGGTACGGGTCATCCTGATACGATATGCGATAATGTAGCAGAACAAGTATCTATAGAAATTAGTAAATTATATTTGGATGAGTTTGGCATGGTTATGCATCACAATGTGGATAAAGCATTGCTCATAGGAGGTGTTGCAGATCCTCGCTTTGGAGGAGGTAAAATCATAGAGCCGATAGAACTAACCGTTGTAGGAAGAGCAACTAAAGAAGTAGATGGACATAAAGTAGAGGTAGATGAGGTAGCAATAGAAGCCATAAAAAATTGGCTTAAACGCAACATAGCCAATCTAAATGTCGAAGCCCATATTATCCCTGGAGTTAAAATAAGGCCTGGAAGTAAAGATCTTGTAGATCTATTTAGAAGATTTGGTAAAGGTGAGGTTCCTTTAGCAAACGATACTTCTTTTGGAACAGGTTTTTATCCTTTTGATGAACTGGAACAGGCTGTTTACGAAGCAGAGCGACTTTTAAATAATAAAGAATTGCGGAGAAGCATGCCGTTCATTGGAGAAGATATTAAAGTAATGGGCGTAAGAAATGGCAACACCTACAAATTAACAGTAGCAATGGCAACCGTAGATAGATTCATTAGTGATTTAGAGGATTATATTGAAAAAAAGGAGAAAGTTAAAGAATTGCTCCTCAAAAATATAAAAGTAGATGGTGATTTAGAAATATTTGTAAACACAGCAGATGATATGAAGACAGGAAGTGTTTATCTTACCGTCACAGGAACAAGTGCAGAGCAAGGCGATGATGGTCAAGTAGGTAGAGGTAATAGAATTAACGGATTAATCACACCTTACAGACCTATGAGTTTAGAAGCAGCTGCTGGAAAGAATGCTGTTAGTCACGTTGGAAAAATCTATAATTTCTTTGCTCAAGATTTAAGTAAAGCAATTGTAGAAGAAGGATTAGCAGACGAATCTTATGTTTACATTGTTTCTCAAATAGGTAAACCCATAAACCAGCCACAAGTATTAGATATAAGAGTTAAGAATGCTAATGAGGAAACTAAAATAAAAAGATTAGCTGAAGAACTCCTACAAGAAATGCCTGAGATATGGAAGAAAGTAATAGAAGGTAAATACAATGTTGCATAATTGCTCTGGATCATAC
>JALWJP010000079.1 GCA_026997215.1 Nanobdellati archaeon | reverse complement strand
TCTCCCCCTACGTCTCAACAAAAGAAGACGGCTGGGGGCTCGGCCTCTCCATCGTCAAAAAGATAGTAGAAGACCACGGCGGGAAGATCTACACCGTAGATAAAAACACCTTCGTAGTGGAGCTCCCCCTCTAAAATCTTCTATTCAATTCCCAGTTCCAAGCAGTTCTAACAATGTACTCAAGGTCGTCAAAACTCGGTTTCCAACCGAGTTTTGTTTTAAGTTTAGAACTGTCAGCTACAAGAATAGCAGGGTCTCCAGGTCTTCTATCAGATTCCTCAACCGTAAAGTCCACACCAGTTACTTTTTTTGCAGTATCAATAACTTCCTTAACAGAATATCCATGTCCATAACCACAGTTAAAAACGTCACTCTCTCCACCATCTAAAAGATAGTTAAGAGCTAAAACATGAGCTTCTGCCAGATCATCCACATGTATGTAATCTCTTATGCACGTTCCATCAGGAGTAGGGTAATCTGTTCCAAAGACTTTTATACTCTCCCGCTCTCCTTTAGCGGTTTTTAGAACAAGAGGAATTAAATGAGTTTCCGGGTTATGGCTCTCTCCTATTCTACCTTTTGGATCAGCTCCAGCTGCGTTAAAATACCGAAGAGACACAAAACTCAATCCATACGCTCTACTGTAGTCTGCCAGAATCTTCTCAACGCAAGCCTTAGATTGACCATAAGGGTTAATTGGTTTGACAGACTCCGTTTCTGGAATGGGTACTCTATTTGGATTACCGTAAACAGCAGCTGTTGAAGAAAAGATAAATTTATCTATTCCTTTCTCAATCATAGCCTCTAATAAAGCTAAGGTTTTAACTGTATTATTTTCATAATACTTACTCGGATTTTTTACAGATTCGACAACCTCTATAAAAGCAGCAAAATGCATAACAGCGTCTGGTTTAAAGTAATCCAGAACTTCCAGCATAGCATCTTTATCACCCACATCAGCTACTTTTAACTCTCCAAATAACACGGCTTCTCTATGACCTTTAACAAGATTATCCACAACAAGAATATCGTATCCTTTTTCTCCTAAAGCTTTAACTACGTGACTACCAATATAACCTGCTCCTCCGGTAACAAGAATCTTCATCTCAAATCTCCTTGTTTTAATAAGCACCTTTACCAGTTAGCATTACTTTTATAGTTTTCAAAATTATCTTTACATCTAGCCAAAAAGACTGATTTTTAACATACCATTCATCCATTCGCACTCGCTCTTCATAATCTTCCACATCACTTCTTCCTTCAACTTGCCAGTATCCCGTTATTCCTGGTTTAACAGATTTATAAATTTCTGCTTTCTCTTTGTAGTACTTTTTTAACTCCTCTTCTACAACAGGTCTAGGACCAACTATACTCATGTCTCCCTTTAAAACATTAAAGAATTGAGGAAGCTCATCCAAAGAAGTTTTTCTTAAAAATTTTCCTATTAGAGTAACTCTTGGATCGTTTTTCAACTTAAAAGTCTTTTCCCATTCTTCTCTCGCTTTCGGGTCCTTTTCCAAAATTTCCTTTAATCGCTTATCAGCATCAGGATACATACTCCTGAACTTTAAAACCTTAATTTTTTTTCCTTTATATCCTACTCTTTCATGAGTATAAAAAACAGGTCCTCTATCCGTAATTTTAATCAGAATTGCTATAAAAAGCATAATTGGTCCAAGCAGTAAAATTGCAAGTAAAGAGAAAATTAAATCAAAAGGTCGCTTCCACCAAGGCAAAGCCATAATACTTAAATTCCTCCCTCTTTAGAAAAATTCTTCTATTTTCTCTTCCACAAATCTCTTGAATTCACTTTTGAATCTTTGTTTATCAAATCTTTCGGCATTCCTCCTTATCTCTATGGGATCAAATATATCTTGGTGCTTTTCAAACTTGTTAATAGCCTCTATTAAACTATCAACTGTTTGCTTCTTAAAGAGCAAACCTGTCTTCCCATCAATTACTGTTTCAGCTGCCCCTCCTTTTCCATAAGCTATAACGGGAGTTCCACAAGCCTGAGCTTCAACTGGAATTATACCAAAATCCTCTTCAGCTGCAAAAACAAAAGCTTTTGCTCTTTGCATGTAACTCTTCAGGACTTCAAAAGGCTGATATCCTAAAATTTCAACATTTTTTCCTGCTTTTTTCTTAATCTTAGAATAATCAGGACCATCACCTATTACTATCAATTTCTTATCCGGCAATCTAGAAAAGGCATCAACTACTAGATCCATTTTCTTGTAAGGAACCATTCTTGATGCAGTAAGATAGAATTCTTCTTTATTGGTATAAACCTCAAATTTATCTACATCCACAGGTGGATAAATGACTACAGAATCACGCCCATAAACTCTTTTAATTCTTTTGGCTATGTAATTAGAGTTCGCAACAAAGTAATCCACTCTATTAGAAGTAGTGTAATCCCAAATTCTTATATAATGCAGAATTAATCTAGCTATAAAACTTTTTATTCCTTCAGTCAATTTCGATTCTTTTAAATAACTGTGATATAGATCCCATGCATATCTAATAGGTGTATGACAATAACATATATGAAGCTGATTAGCATTAGTTAAAATACCCTTAGCTACTGCATGAGACGACGAAAGAATTACATCATAATCTGATAAATCAAATTGCTCTATAGCTAAGGGAAAAAAAGGAAGATAACTTCTGTATTTCGTTTTGGCTTTAGGTAACTTTTGGAT
Source organism: Nanobdellati archaeon (assembly GCA_026997215.1). Taxonomy (GTDB): domain Archaea; phylum EX4484-52; class EX4484-52; order EX4484-52; family JAADEF01; genus JAADEF01. Next base: position 1,824 of record JALWJP010000079.1, on the reverse strand, counting down.
AAAAGAAGTCCTGATATCTGCCTTTTCAAAAATAGAATTTTTCAGTTTTTCCTCATTTTTCACCAGAGTATAAATCGGGGAGTTGTACAATTCATAGATACTTTCCAAGACTTTTTCAGCCCCAGCTAAAGTAACAAGCCAATCGTGAACTAAAGCTACTCTCACTTACACTCTCCCTTTAGTCCTAATTTCAAAACAATACTATTTTCAGAAACATCGTAAGTTATAACAGTATTAGCTCCTATTATAGAATTATTTCCAATTTTAAGGTTACCTAATATTTCAGCTCCTGCCCCTAGCACACATTTCTTTCCAATTTTCGGAAAGCCATCATTTTTAGCAGACATTTTAATCCCTAAAGTTACCTGTTGATAAATTATAGTTCCTCTACCTATATACACTCCACCTCCTATCACTGTACCAACACCGTGAATTATTATGACTCCTCCCTCAATAGTTGCTCTATAGTATCTATACCGTACAGAACCTGTATTATTCTAGTTAAAATCAATGGAATTAAAGGAATTCTAAGTCGCCACAGATAATTAGCACTCCTATAAAAAAGAAGTGAATGGAAACCTCTATTAGCTATAATAACTCTTGCGTAATTAACATTATACTTTTGCTTTAAGAACTTTAAATCCTCCTTAATTTCTAACCAAACAGATTTATACTTTCTCATTAATTTCCTCACAGTAGCTTTTTAATTATACCAAGCAACTTAGCAGCAGACTTCTCCCAGCTAAACATTCTTACACGCTCCAGGCCTTTCTGAGTTAATTCTTTTTGTAATTTTTCATCCTTCAAAACCGTCTCTAAACCTCTTGCAATATCCTTTTCATCATAAGGATTGACATAATAAGCTGCATCTCCACAGACTTCAGGAAGACTAGCAGTACTTGATACTATAACAGGAGTTCCGCAAGCCATAGCTTCAAGAGGAGGCAATCCGAATCCTTCATATAAAGAAGGATACACAAATAACTTAGCTTTTTGATATAATTTTAATAGTTCATTATCGGATACATAACCAGTAAACTCAACATTCGGAACCTCTTTTATCAGATTTCTAATTTCTGAATTAGAAAATATCTTATTTTCTGAACCGACAATCAGTAATTTATATTGAGGCAAATTTAATCTCTTAAAGGCCAAAATTAGTCTTATGAAATTTTTCCTTGGATCAATAGATGAAACAGACAATATAATATCATCTTTTTCTTGATGTGGATCATATTTAAATTTATTTGATACAGCATTATATACTACTTCAATTTTATTAGAAGGTATTCCTAACAAGGATACTATTTCTTTTTTAGAAAATTCACTTACTGTTATAATTTTTCTTGCAGTTTTACTTAATTTTGGGATTAGAAATCGATAAAAATAATAGAACTTCCTGGAAAACCAATGCGGATACCTCAAAAAAGCTAAATCATGAAGTGTTATAACTTGGTTTTTATAAAATAGAGGACCTGTATTAAGCAAATTCACTAACAGCGGATTATCTTTTTTTTTCAAAAAAATTGGTAGTTCCATCTGTTCCCACAAATGTCCACTAAACTTACCTAAAGTTCTCACTTGTAGTTTGGCAGCTAAACGTGAGTGTAGAACATTCTTAGGAGATAGAAAAAATATTTCATTACTTAACAGATATTTATTAATATGGGTAGAAATCTCTATAGCATACCTTTGCGTACCAGTAATTCTTTGAGTTAAAAAACGAGCATTGATACAAATCATTAATTCTACCTTTGGAATTTAACTTTTTTATAATTGTATATTAAAATCAAGCTAAGTATAATTAAGTAAGGATAAATCACC
>JALWJP010000078.1 GCA_026997215.1 Nanobdellati archaeon | reverse complement strand
GTGATAGATAGATTTAGTAGGAAATTAGGAGAAATAGGTTTAATTATGATGTTATTAAAAAATTATAATAGTATTAGGAAGTCATAGTAAGATTAGACAAAATTAGTATTGGTAGTAGTTGTATTAGATATAAAGAAAGACTCTCTAGATTAAGCGAACATCATACTTATGGGGAACTTAAGACATTACACTGTCCTTTTCATAATTGCGGTAAATAAAATAGATTTAAGAAAGCATTTACACTAATATAAAAATATAATGAGATATCAGATAACACATTATAAATCATCCGACAACTGTCAGGTTGTTAATTGAATGAGTATCACTTTTCAGTAAATATTTTTAAGTAAATTTTAAAAAGTTTTCTAAAATTATATATCTATATAAAAAGGTGATTAAATGGAACACATAAGCAGAATTTACGATGCTGTTATGGAAATTCTTATACCTCAAAATAAGGAAAGATGGGATGAGCCGTTAGCATATTACCATGCGAGATTGAAAAGATTATTAGAGATGTTAAAGCAGCCGTATGATGGAAAATATTATGGATTATTCGTTTTGCAGAGAGATAATGGTGAACCTTGGACTGATGTTAATTATAGAGTACCATCTAATAGAGTGAATCATAAAGACACCTCTATGATAATTAGTGTTAGAGAAAGAGGCCCTTATGACCCTATAATTGTAGATGAAACAAAGACTTATAAAGAGAAAGAATATCTCTATTCTAAGTTAAGAGAAGACGGGCACATACCTTTCAAATTATTTTATATAGGGGAAGATTCTTCTTATGTCTACACTATTATAACTCTACAAAACCTTTTAGCATTACAAGAAGGAAAAAATATAGAGGGTCCTGAAGTTGTTCGTGAGTTGTACCTTTCTTCTAAAAAGGATGTCAAAGATGCCGTAAGATTCTTGATAAAAGAAGCATATAATATACCACTTACTACATTAAGATTTGTTCAAGACGAAAATTCGAAGAAAGATTATATAGAAAGGATGGTTGATAAACTTATTAGGAGTAGCGGATTATGTACTATTTATAGGTATATTAGATGGATACATGACTATTCAGTAGGTAAAGCATTTGAAATTTCTTTCCCTCTTTTAGATCATGTTTTAAGAGACAAATCATTAGCAAAGTATTTGAAAGAAGATAGTTACATAAGAGGCGCTATCCCAACTCTTATATATGGAACTGGTGTCTTGACAGTACATCCTTTATTAATAGGTGCTGCTGTGTATGATTGGATGAAGGAAAAAACATTAAATAGGGGAAAAGCAGTAATATATGGTGGTTTAACATCTGTTCTTGCTTTGGGAGTGGTAATAGGGACTTGTTTTCTTCAATATAATCTGACAGAATCAATATCAAAGAAGTATAATAAAGAAGATAGAGAAATAAGGGTTTGGTATTATAAAAAGTTATCTTTTCCAAAAAATGCTGGAGGCATATTTAATGAAATATCTAAAATAATAAAATATGGAGGAGTTCATTATCTAGTTAATTCTCTTTTTATAAACCAAAATTTTAAATCTTCGGACGAAGATAGAGTTAAAGGGATATATATAGGATTTCCTATAAAATCTACTTTAGATTCTATTCCAGGTGTAAATGTGGAGAAAGGAAAATGTAAAATAGCGATAACTCCTAAAGAAGATAATATTTTTAACCTCAATAAACCTGTAACCACTGGAAACTCCAATATATCTGTAAGTGCTGTATGTTTGAGCGAAAAAGAAGAAATCACAAATCTATTAGAAGAATTAAAATCAAAAAATTTAAAAGAATGGATTAGTGAATTGGAAAGAAATGAAAGAAAATGAAAGATATATTTAAACATAATTGTAGACTCGTATAATCACATAAAATGGAAGATAATGGCTGAAAATCTAATGCATAACACAAAAGAAGGTATCGAGGTATACTAAGAGGATATAGAGAGATTAAAAGAATGTTTGCTTGATGATGGTTATAAAGCTAACTCAATTGTTGTTCTTACTACGAAACAGAGTATTTTAGATAAAGATCCGCGAATGTATAATGTATGGTTGAAGATAAAAAATATCTCTTTTTTGGTATGTTTCTAAGAATAACGAGAATGGAATTTTTGTTGTTGAAATATGTAAAGAAAAAAGATACTCGAGAGAGCATATGCTAATAAATCTTTCAGAAACTTATATATAACGATAAAGATTATTACGAGGCTCTTCCTAAACTTTCTATAATTCCTATGAAGTAATATGATTGCATAACATCTATAACTTTACGAGATAGAGGGAAAGACATAAAAGTAGCAGTTAGAATGGAAATTGACATTTTAGATATTAGAATTATTTTAAGGAAACTAAGAAATATTTGAAATCTGAGTTAAAGCGTTTTATAAAATTACTACTAATTACATATAAGTAATATCAACACCCGAGAATAAAAAATATTGAGTTTATTGAGAATCTTGATTGTTAGGGACTGGATGGCTTAGTTGACAAGATACTTCGCTTTATTTATGGAAAGGAGACCAAGAAATTCTTTTTTCTTAACAATTAAATTTTTAAAGTTTATTTATAAATTTAAGTTCGTAAAGGTTAGAGGGATAGTATGAAAGTTCCACAACATGTTAAAAGGTATTGTCCTGTTTGTAAGAAGCATACTTTACAAAAAGTTGAGAGAATAAAGACCTCAGGAAGAAGGAAAACAAGTTCTTTAAAAGCAGGATCTCGTTATAGATTAGAAAAGTTACATAAAGGTTATGGAGGTAGCCCTTATCCTAAAATGGAGCATGGTAGTAAGTATGGTGCTAAAACCACTCAAAAAATATTTTTAAGGTTTAAATGTTCTGAGTGTGGTAAATATAATCAAATAGATAAAGGTATAAGAGCTAAAAAGTTTGAAATAATAAAATAGGAGGGGTAAAGGTGTATAAAGTTGTTACCTTTGAGGATGTTGTTCCTGTGAATCCTGAGGACCTTAATCTTCCTAAAGAAGAAGCAGTCTTAAAAGGTCTTAAGGAGAAATATGAGAGTCAAATAGTAAATAAAAAATACTTCTTTTTACAGGTGTTGGAGATAGTTGAAAGAGGAGAAGGTATTATTTACGAGGAAGACCCTCGTGTTTATTATGAAGTTAAAGCAAAAGCGTTAGTATTTGAGCCTTTATTACATGAAGTTGTTTTTGGAGAAATTGTAGATGTTACCAATTTTGGCGTTTTCGTGAGGTTTGGACCTTTAGATGCACTTTGCCATATCTCTCAAATAACAGATGAATATTTGGCTTATGATAAAAAATCTGCGCTATTAAGAGCAGAGCAAACTAAAAGGACTATTAAAATAGGAGATACAGCTATAAGTAGGATTATAGGAATAAGTTTGGATAAGAAGAATACTAATAAAATATTAGTAACTTTGAAACAGCCAGGATTAGGAATTACCTCTTGGATTAAAGCTGAAAAAGAGAAAAAGAAAAAAGAGGAGAAGGGATAGTTTATGGTTGAAAAAGTATGTAAACAATGCGGGAGAATAATTGAGGAAGGGAATGAATGTGTAGTTTGTAAAACCAAGGATTTAACTACAACATTTAAAGGTATTTTAATTATTTTTGATGTAAATGAATCAGAGATTGCTAAAATATCTGGTAAAAATGTGCCAGGGAAGTATGCGGTTAAGGTGATAAAATGATAAATATTATAGAGGAGAAGGAAAATCCAATTTTTGAAAGAAAAGAAGTAAAAGGGGAATTTGTGGCTTCTGAAACTTTGCCTAAATCTAAAATAATTACAGAACTTGCATTAAAGTATAAGGTCAAGGAAAATCATATAGATTTAAAATATGTAATAAGCAAAAGAGGTATACAAAAAGGTACTTTTTTTGCATTGATTTATAATAAACCAATAAGAGAAGAAGAAAAGAAAGATGAAAAGGAGGCTAATGATCAGCAAGATGCACAATCTGGAGCATAAGGTGATATTAGATGGGAAAGCATGCTAATGTACAAATTTGGAAAAAATATGAAGTTAAAGATAGTCAATTGGTTCGTAACTTTAAGGTGTGTCCAAAGTGCAAAAAAGGAATACTGGCTCAAGCTCCCGGAAGAACATTTTGCGGTCATTGCGGATACAGCGAGATTATCAAATGATTTACGAATTTCTTTTAACTATTCCTAAAGGTAAGGTAATAACTTATAAAGTTTTATCTAAAAAATTTTCTTTACATCCCCGCACTATTGCAAAAATATTAAGTAAGAATAAATATCCTGATAAATATCCTTGTTATAAGGTTGTATATTCTTCTGGGCACGTAGGAGGTTATATCTTAGGGGTAGAGGAGAAAATTAAGAGATTGGAGAGAGAAGGTATTAAAGTAAAAAACTATAAAATAAAAGATTCTTATATTATTAAAGAGTTGTAACATATTACCAACAATTTTAAATAATTTAATGTATTTTTTTTAATCAGGTGATGTTAATGTCAAAGAGAGGTAGAGATCAAAAGAGGTCTAGTTGGGGTAAAAAGAAGTGGTTCAAAGTGATGGCTCCTACCATCTTTGGTCAGGATAAGGAATTAGTGGAGACACCTGCTTTTAAAGATGAGCAACTTATTGGAAGGGTTGTTGAATTACCTATGACAGAATTAACAAAAAGCTTTAAGCATTATAAG
>JALWJP010000077.1 GCA_026997215.1 Nanobdellati archaeon | reverse complement strand
ACGATAAACTTAGAGAACTTCATCAAAAAATAGAAGGTGTATTAAATGGCAAAGAAAATTAAAAAGAAAGAATTAAGTGTTAAAACCAAACATCTCTTTATAGCAGTTTTAAGCATTCTTGCAATCATAGTTTTAGGAGCCTCTATAACTTTATATAACTATAAAGAGAAGTTTGATATCTATAACCTTATTGCTAATTCTAATTCTCAGTACTCAAAAGAATATGATCTTAAAGATTATGCAACACTTAGCGTTCAAGAATGTGAAAATTTAGAATGTAAAATAAAAGTAGGAGTAGCTAATGCTGTTTACGAAAAAAATGAAGAATCTTGTGAAGGAGATATAGTATGTCTAGATCATTACTATAGGGAAAAGGCCATAGCAGAAGAAAACGGCGATTACTGTGGAAAAATCCAGAATAAAGGAGTGAAAGACAATTGTTACTATACAATTTATTTACTTACTAAAAATAAGGAGTATTGTGACGCCATACAATCAAACTTTTTAAAAGAGAATTGTCAATAATTATATTAATGCCCGCATCCGTCAGCAGCACGAGTTTGCAAAGCTAACGATGAAATGCTGTGTTACATGCGGGCTACATTATATCTTGTTGTTTTAGCCTACCCCTTTGTAAAGCATAAATTCTACTAATTCTTTCGATATCATCAATCTCATCAACACTTTTATCATCTCTAACCCTAATAAGTCTAGGAAATCTCAAAGCAAATCCTGAAGTATAAGTAGGAGATTTTTGGATTTCTTCGTATGCCACCTCAACAACAATTGAAGGTTTAACATAAACTTTCTTACCTTCCTCTCTGATAATATATGGTTTAAGCATCTCAGTAAGTTCTTCAAATGTTATTCCACCTGCTTCAACTTTTTCTTTTATACCTGTACCCAATTTACCTATGGTTAGAAACTCACCCGTATCTTTATCTAAACATGCTAATTCAAAAGAACTAAACACTCCTGATCTTTTTCCTTCTCCCCATTCAGCGGCAACAATAGTCAAATCTAAGTTTTCTAAAGTGGGTTTTATCTTTAACATATGCCCTACTCTTAAACCAGGCTCATAAGTAGCTTCTAAATTTTTGGCCATCACACCTTCATTTCCTAAATCCAAGGCCTCTTTATAAAATTTCTTGGCCTCTTCTATATCACTCGTTATTAATTGTTTAGCTAACATCATTTTCTTGTCCTTCTCATCAATGATACTTTCTAGAAGTCTTCTTCTTTCCTTAAACTTAAAGTCTATCTTTTTATCCCCCTCTAAATAAACTATATCAAAAAGAAAAGTCATTACAGGTATTTTTTTAATCATTTCCTCTATATCATATTTCCTTTTTATTCTCCGAGAAATCTTTTGAAAAGGCAACCACTTTCCTGTTTCTATATCATAGCCTATGGTTTCCCCTTCTATTATACATTCGTTACATTTTACACATTCCCTTACTGCTTGCACAACATCAGGAAATTGTTTAGTAACATCCTCTAACCTCCTAGTAAATATTTTTACATCATTACCTTTTTTATGTATTTGTGTGCGAAAACCATCAAACTTATATTCCCATGCAACCACTTTACCCAATAATTTAAAAGCTTCTTCAATACTAGGAACTCTTTGAGCTAACATTACTCTAATAGGCCTAAAAATTATAGGTTTAACCTCTTTCAAACCCTTCTCACCATTATTTTTAGCAATTACTGCGATTTCAGGCATGTCATTAATTAAACTATATGCTGTTTCGACGAGTTTAGATAAATGTTTTCTCAAATAATTGCCTAAATCACCATTACTAACAATTAAGATATCCGCACCTAAAGAAGCATAATGAAATGAAGAAAAATTTTTAATCTCTTCTTCCTTTATAACTTTAACATTTCCTGCAATCCTCTTTATAAGATTAATATGTGGGTTAGATAAAATAACTTCCTTTCCAACAATTAATTTCAATCCCTTCCAATACTTCAATGCTAAATTCAGCAAATTATCTGAAGATAGAGAAGAATTGAAAAGTTCTTGCCAAAAAACTTGAACAAAAAATGCTGCAACAATACCTTCTCTTATTATCCCCTCAGCAACACCTATCCTTAAATCTCCTAAGATCCATCGCGTAATGTATTTAGCCTCAAGGGGTTTAGCATTAATAAGCAATCCAGCTATGAGAGATATCTTTTTATCTATGCTTCCCTCGCCTTCCAACTCACTCAACTTCTGTAAGGTTTGTAAAACATAAATTAAATTAAGTTTTTGTGTTAAAAGCATTGTTTGTTTTTTGGATTTTGCTAATTCCTCGCTCACTAGCCCTAAATCCCCTGTCTTTTTCCATTTTTCTTCGATGTGTTTCTCATCATAACCATAAGCCTTAACCATAGCCTTTATTAAAAGATTAGTACTTACTCCCGTCTCTTTATTAATATAATCAGGATATTGTCTTCCTTGAAGAAGTAAAATTATTGCTTTAAGTTCTTCATCATTCTTCGCATTTCTTAGCATATTTTTAGTTATCTGTATCTTCTCCAATTTGGAAGTGGTAGAAGCAAGCTGTTCCATAAAATTACAAGCATTTTCAAAGTCCATAAATTAATGTTAAACACAAAATTATATAAAGGTATTAGTTCATAATAATAAATAATAAGGGGGATAAAATGACAGAATATAAAAAAGTTAGCAAAGAGGAGTTAAATGAGGAACCTTTATTGGTAGAGGAAGATGAGAATTTTAGGAAGAAAAAAGGGAAAGAATTTATTGCAAGTTAAAAAATTTTTTTATATTTTATTAATTCTTTTTATATCCTACCTAGTATCGTTACATATTAGCAATACTTCATACTCCTTTACTTTCTTTAAAACAATAACGGCAAAAGTATTAGCTTTGTTGCTTCATGGAAAGGTTCATGGAACCATAATAGAATTACCTTCTTACAACCTTTACATAGAGATAATAAAAGATTGTGTAGGATGGAAAACACTATTAGCATTAATAACTCTTTGGCTCATTTCTCCTTTTAACTCAAAAATAAAAGTAGTATTAATCTTACTTTCCTTTCCACTTGCTTTCTTAATAAATATAACACGCATCCTTGTTGTGATTTTATTAACCTACATTTCCTCAAATCCTTCATCTTATTATTTTTATGATAACTTAGTATTTAAGGCTTTTAACGTCCCTTTAATAGTACTTATTTATTTTTTTATAATTCTGTCTTTACGTAAAAAAACTAATTCATCAAAGAATTTATAAAATCCCTTACAATAAACTCATGATCAAAACCTAAAACTTCTTTTTTATTAAAATAATCTAATACTTTAACCTCCTTTATTTCTTTATTACCTTTGTACTTTATCTTCTTATTTTTTAGAGGATATTGCTTAGCAAACACTACTGTAATTACATGATATCGAGGATCCCTATTTGGCTGAGAATAAACACGAAACTGATCTTCTGGAGATAACTTAAGATTTATACCCGATTCCTCTTTTAATTCTCGCATAGCCGCTTCTTCCACTGTTTCATTACATTCAACCATACCACCAGGTAAAACAAAGTATCCTCTATAAGGTTCTGTATTACGCCTTACAGCAAGGAAGTAAAAGTTATCAGATGAAGAAGTGTCGTAAAGTAAAATATCCACGGCAATTCTGGGTTTACAATATTTACGTAAAAAGAACATGCTATCACATAGGAAATACTTGTAAATAAAGAGTACCGCTATTATCTCTAAAAGGTACCAATAGGTATTTGGCATCGATGGTGCTATATACGGTGTAATATGAATTGTTAAAAGTTAAGTTAAAGGCATAAAGACCGTCAACATATTGTGCTCGGTTAATTATCACACTTCCGTTTAATTGCTGCGATAAAGATAAAGCGACTTTTTCTTGAGCGTTTTTCAAACTAGTAATATTAAGTGTTACAATAAAATTATTTATTTCCTGCTGTAAATCATTATAACGAGAAACTTGGATTACATAACCTAAAAGCAATAAAAAAGATAATGTGCCTAACATTATTACAGCTATCTTTAAATTACGGATAGTATCTTTATCTTTCTCAGTCATAATTAATAAAAGGTCCTATTAAACTTTAAAAAGATATGTGAACTTATTCTTTATTATATGGAAGATGCATCTCAAAGTACCATAAAAATATGGATGCTATTTGAGGTCCAAGCAAGTGATGAGAACGTAGCAAAAAATGCTCTTATTAAACATATTAGCATGCTATCAAGAGAAGAAGGCGTTAAAGTTGAAGAAGAACACATAGAAGAGAAAGTTGAAGAAATAGAGGCTCCGGAAAATTTAAAACAAAAAGGTGTGCTAAAACTTTATTCTTCTTTTGGAGAAGTTACAGCAACGCTAAAAGATTTAGAAACGGCAGTAAGAGTCGTTACCAATTACGCTCCTTCCTCCTTAGAAGTATTAGCACCTGAGAAATATCTCATTCAGTTAAGAGATATGCAAGAAATGCTAGTAAATCTTTCAGATTTTGTTCATAAGTTGTTATCACAAGGCATAGGAGGAATAGTCATAAGAACTTGAGGTAATAACATGTGTTGGAAAAGAACTTTATTTATTTTCCTCCTTTTATTTATAAATATAACATATGCAACAAAATCTTGTTCAAACATCCCAATAATCATATGTACAGCTTCCTAGTTTTAAAATATTAAGGTATTTTATCAGAAAAAACTTTTATTTGTGTTGAGGAAGAAATATAGCATCTCAAAAGGT
>JALWJP010000076.1 GCA_026997215.1 Nanobdellati archaeon | reverse complement strand
AATTTTACAAATACTTTTTGATCATGTCAACAGTAACATTTTCTAGTCTCAACATGCTGGTATTTAATCTTAAGATGATAGATTCAACCTCCTTAGAAAACATTCTCCTTCTCAGCTTCCCTTTCTACACATTGTTTAACATTATCTTTAGTATACTTTTTTTAGGAAAGTATATAAGCTTTCCGGATTTCATTTATTCCTATCTGTTTTTTATCCTGACACTCTTATTTATCTTAAGATACGGTGAGTTCTGTCTGGAAATGATATACCAGAAAAAAGCTATTTCTCCAAATAAAAACAACGATAATCTCAAAAAGCTATTAACTATGTTGATTACATCTTCTCTTATCTTTTCCCCTTTACTTCTCTCCACAAAAAGCCTACCGCTTTTCTTAATAATAGAAGCTTCCCTTCTATATACTGTAGTTTTTATAACCATAAAGAAAGAAAAAGATGTAAAAACCGAACATAGCAGAATAATTAAAAGTAAAATTAATCTCCTAAAAAAATTACTAACAGTATACTCTAATAACGTTATGCAGAGAGTATTTCAAAGCATAGCCAGAAGTTATATAGCCCTTCTAACAAGTCTTAACTTCTTCTTCTTCTTCAACATAATTTTATATCTAATGCTACCGGTATCACTTATCACAAACTTCGTGAGATACAAAGCGCTAACTCTCTCCAAAGATAGGATAGTAAAACTATCGTTCCAGCTTATTACTTTTTACGTAGCTTACGACATAATAGCCAATGTTCTGGTATACTTCTACTTTAAAGGAAAAATTGATGTATTCAACTTAATCATCTCACCTGTATATATTTTTACCCTTATTTTAATATCAATTATATGGCTCTACGAGCAGACAGTAATGACTCTAAAATTAATTAGAAAGCTATTCAAAACCAAAATACTTCTTCTACTACTATTTACAGCCATGCTGGTTCTATCTGCCCCTATAAAAGTGTCTCCATTTCTAAAGTTAACGATTTGCCAATTCATCTATTCTATAGGTCTGTTCAGTATAACCTTTATGTTTCTGAGAAAGTTTCAGTAACTTGTATATTAGAATCATAGAAACCAAATTGTAAGGAGAGTGATATGAAGCAATCATGAAAGACAAGACAGATACAATAATAACATTGTAAATACACAATCTTAGAAAACTATCCTTTGGAAGATTTCGTGTAATAAACCACAACAGGAATCCCAAATATATTAAGAGTCCTATATGTCCATAAATAAATATGATGCTAAAACCTGACGGTGACTCTTCGCCCAGAAGTTTTTCAATATGAGCATGAATACTCGGATCTGTCTCTATTGTATAAATAGGAGAGGTTAGAAAAGATTCTAATCTATTATACTCCGGATTATTCTTTGCTAAACTGAAGAATAAAAGCACTCCAACAACACTAAAGATAAATATCAGAAAAATATATACTCTATATCTTTTCACCATATCACTTATGCCAATCAGAATCAAATAAACATAATCAAAGATAAAAAGGATAGCCATTCTAACTGCTTTAATTAAGAGAAAATAAAAAGAATTAAGGAGAACTAATATTACCAAATACAGTCTACGATATCCAGCTTTCCTATAGCGGGTAACGAAAAATAATAAAAAGTATAAATTTAGCAACAATAGCAAAATATTAATGTTTGTTCCCGGTTCCGTGTTTATACCTCTAACAAACTTCCCCATTTCATAGGTTGCCATAAGATATGCGAGAACATCTCCCCTCTGTTGTCCAAAATTTATAAATGGAAACCAAGGGGGAATAGGAAAAACAAGATTCAATAAAGAGAAAGAAGTATGAATCAGCAACAACAGTAAAATGGTATTCCTAACAAGTACGAAATCTTTCTCTTGAAATCTATAAGATATTACATACGCAGTAACAATTATAATTGATATATCTTTTAAAAAATCTTTCACATCTCCTATAAAAATAGAGTAACAAGAATCTATAACAACTGGAAAAGCCAGAATATAAAACTCCTTAGTTTTAAAAAGGACTACCCACTTTTGAGGGAAGAGGAAAGCCAAAGCAGCAATTAATAAGTAGAAATAAGTTAATTCTCCCTTATTTGTTAATGCATTATGTAAACCAAAGTTAAAATAAGGAATGTATGTAAAAAACAAAAAGAGGAATAACAAAATCCTCTTCATTTTAAACCCAGCAGAGATAAGAGATTCTGAACAAAAGAAAATCTTTTCACTACCTCACTAAAAGCTGTCACATACCTTTCTCTATCTGGCTCTAACTCCAAATACTTTGCGATTTCATCAACAGTATTCTCTAAATGCCAGGAAATTATACGGAAATTTTCCAGCTTTCCTTCCGATATGTAATCCACAATTCCACAGTATTTACTTGCAAAAACAAACATACCGGATGCTAAGCCCTCAGCTATAACAAGTCCAAAAGTTTCTATTAACGAAGGAACAATCAAAATCTTTGATCTAAGCATAATCTGTTTTACAGCCTGATTGGGTAAGTAAGAATAAATTTTTATACTTGATTTTAAAGAACCAACTCTTTGATGGACATATTCTCTTAACGGTCCATCTCCTATCAAGCAAATATTCAATCTAAAACCATAACACTTTTCCAGAAGTTCTACCATGTCTAAGAAGTAAATTATATTCTTTACTCTATTGAATTTACCTACAAATAGCAAATCATAGTGACAGGTGTTATTCTTTAATGAAGGAAATGTCTCTATAAAAGATTTGAAAAATATGGGTATAGGAATAGAAGGCATGCTAAACATTCTTTCGTAAAAAGCTTTAGTTATAAAGCTATTAGAAATCACCCAATCACTGCGCTTAGAGGCAGAAATAATTGTTAGATAAGAAAGCAATGCTTTAGTTGGATCTAAAATTTTACTTTTAAAACTCCAATTAAAAACAAAAGGTCTAAAACCATGTAAAATTTGGATGTGATATATCCTTTCTTTTTTTAAAAGAGAAGGTATAACTCCGTGATATAGAGATGATAGAACAAAAACTTTTTCATATTTTTTTTTCAAAACCGGAATCGTCCACTTATTAATGCTTTTTACTTCTAAGTCATTGGCACCCTTGCTCAAATTAGCCGTAGTATATATATCAACATCAGCTGATAGTAAATCTTTTATCAAGTAGTAATTAAAAGTTTCCACGCCTCCTTTACTACCAAGTGGACCATTAACTACGAAAGCTATCATTCAGTCTACAACTCCCAGCTTTTTCCTGGTCTGCTTTTCTTTTGTAGCAAGAAGATAATTTACAGGACTCCCAAACAAGGAAATAGAAAACTTCTCTAAAGCAGATAACTTTTCCTTCCACTTATCGTCATATCTAAAGGTAAGAAACTCTTTTTTGAACCTTGATGGATTGCCAGAAATAATATGAAGACTGTTCTCAGTACGTATCTTTTTAGGAATTGAAAGCTCATTCAAAAATGATTCAAGAAGTTTCTTATTTGAAAAATCCGCGTAGTTTAAAAAGTACACATTTTTAAAATACTTAACAAACAAAAGGGATTCTATATTTCTCAATGCCCAGTAGGAAAAACCTAAAGGCTTAGGTAATCTCCTCATAAATTCCGGAGACTCCTCTACCTCAGGATTTTTTTCAAACCTCTTCTTTTTTTTAGACATTGAATAAACGACACCTTGGGGTTCTCGCGTAACATGAACATAGTATACTTCAAAAGGAGAGTCCTTATAAATAAGGAAAGCAAAAATCGGAACTTTTGAAGAATCAACTATAAATTCAGCTCCAGTCTGTTCAAAAACTTTATTTAAAATAAACCAATAAGCCTCTCTCAATTTAGTTAATTTCTCTTTATCAGGAGAAAGACCTAAAAGAATCTTTAAATAAGAAGCTGGCAACTCAAACTGTTTCCTTATTTCTAAAATTTCTCGGGGATCAAATCTCTCCAAAAACTGTTTAGCGATAGGAGACCAAAAGGAACAGTCAAAAAACTTCTGGCCACAACTACAATATTCATTCCATAAAAATGAACGCTGCATTATATGTCTTAATTCGCCTATACTTATAACTCCTTCATGACTTCCTAAAAAGGCATCAAAAAAGGTAGTTCCACTTCTGGAAGATCCTGCCAGATAAATTATCTTTTTCATCTACCCTGTCTCCTCAAAACTATAAGGATAGTTTTAAATATTGTTTTTATTTCTTGCCTAATAGACCAATTCTTTATATAGAATAAGTCATACATTAGCTTCTGCTTCGCGTCTTCCAGAGTAGCCCCATAAGGATACATAACCTGAGCCCATCCTGTTATACCGGGTTTTACAAGATGTCTTTTGGAATAGTACGGAATTTTTTCTTCAAACTGGGAAACCCAGTATTTTCTTTCCGGCCTGGGTCCAATAACATGCATTTCTCCTCTAATAACATTCCATATTTGCGGTATTTCATCTATCCTAAGTTTCCGCATGGTCTCTCCCCACTTAAACACACGTGGGTCATTCTCAGATGCAAATTTCGGACCATCCTTTTCGGCATCTGGAACCATGCTTCGTAGCTTATAGCAAACGAATTCCTCTCCATTTAGCCCCACTCTTTTCTGCTTGAAAAGTATAGGACCTTCTGGAGATTCTTTTTTTATTCTGTATGCACTATAGATAAGAATAGGTATGCTTAAAATGGAGAGGGGAATTACAATTAAAAAATCTATAATCCTCTTTATCAAGTACTGAAAAGATGAATATCCTTCCAACGATTCCAGCTCTGG
>JALWJP010000075.1 GCA_026997215.1 Nanobdellati archaeon | reverse complement strand
TTTTATCAATAGATAGAATTTATAATTTATTATGAATGTATTAATTAACTTTATAATAGATTAATTAGTTTATGGAAAGAAGCTTCTGACTTGGAAAAAGGAATTAAAAAAAGTTAATAAAATATACTGTTTCAAGAGCTTACCATCTTCTGTACCAAGAATTAGCTAATTTCTGCTAATTGACAAATTGCTATAGATAGTATTAGCTTAAACATTAGACTATGAGTGTTACTAATCCATATATTGCTTCAAGTGTTGTTTACGGACCAGTGGACTCTAGACGCTTAGGGAAATCATTAGGGATAAATTTCTTTGAAAATAAGTTATGTAACTATAATTGTGCCTACTGTTATCTCGGAAAGACTTTAAAGGGAATAGGAAAGCCAATACCTACTACTCAAATTATTAAAGAAGTAGAAGAGTATCTCAAAAATAATACTTTAATAAAAATTGACTACATAACTTTTTGCGGGAATGGTGAGCCGACAATCCATCCTGATTTCCCATACATTGTTAGAAAAGTTTTAGAACTTATTAATAAGTATAGAGCCAATACACCAACAGCTATCTTTTCTAATGCATCAACTTTAGATAAACCAGAGATACTCAAGACAGTAAAGTTAATAAATAGAGCCTTTTTAAAGTTTGATTTGGTAAATAAACAGCATTTTTACACTATAAATATGCCTTTAGATGGTTTAACTTACGAAAAAATAATAGATAATCTTAAGCTTGCTGTAAGTGAAGGAATTAAATATACACTTGATGTTGCTATAATTACATATCTTTTAAAGGAGTATAAGAAGAATAATTATGAATATGTAAAACAATGGTTAAAAATTGTGAAGGATATCAACCCCCCAGAAGTAAATCTTTATACTATTATCTATCATCCAGATATAATAGAAGAAAAACATTTACGGGAAAAATTAAACAAAGTAAAGAAGGATATAGAAGATGTTGCTAATTTTGTAAAACAAAATCTTGAAGAAGGGGGTATTCCATGCAAAATATATATTTAAAAACACCACCGATAAATCCAAATGAAGATATTACTCAATTTGTTGGTAGAATTATTGCAGAAAATAATAAAGGAAAATCTCTTTTGCCCATAGAGGATGTTACAGATTATCTAATCCAATCGGAAGCTTTATACGAGTATCTTCCAGGGCAATATATATACTTAGAAAAATCTGCTCAAGTACTTCATGGAATAATAAGCATGCTCTACAATGAAGTTGCAAAACCGCTTGGGTTCAAAAGATGGATTTTCCCAAGATTGCACAGAGTAGAGACTGCTGAGAGTTTTGGCCTCATTGAAGCATGGCCTTTCTATTTATTAAAAGTTGAGGCTTACGATTTTAGTAGGCAGGTGCAAACGATTGAATCAGGCTATGTTCTTGACCCAGTGCAGTGCATGGGATTTTACCAATTTTTGAAAGAAAATAATGAATTTAGAAAGAAGCCGTTAAAAATATTTGAAATAGGTGGGGGTTTTACTTATAGAAATGAGGATAAAAATAAACTGAATGGGATTTTTAAAACTGTAGAGTTCTTGCGGGCAGAGATTCTTTATTATGACACAAGGGAAAACATAATAAAGATAAGAGAAGAAGTTATGAATAAATTGCTTGATATTCTTACGAAACTTAATATAAAGTGGAGAGTGGTTATAGGCATGGGATGCTATGAATATCCATCTAAAGAAGAGTTGTGTAAATTCTATGAAGCTTCTAAGGTGGGAGAAATTCCTGTATTAGATATAGAGGTATTGGTAAAAAATAAAGGAAAAGAGGAATGGATTGAATTAGCCGGGTGTGCTCTTGAATATGAGCTAAAAGTTAAACGGTTTGGAATAGAAGATGGTCTTGAAAGTGGATGTGTAGGAGTGGGACTCAATAGATTTCTTGGGGCTATATGTTCTTATTACGATATAAATCAACCGGAGGAATTCCCTGAAATTCTTAAAAAATATATGGAGGTAGAGCTATGAGGAAATTTTTCAGTTTAATTCTATTATTTGTTTTTATTGTAGGAATAGTCGGTTGCGAAACTAAGGAGAAACAACAAGGTACTCAATCTAAAAAAGCAGAAACTCTTAAAAAAGTTACTGTTGCACAATGGGGTCATACATACTATTTAATCTATTTACCATTTTATGTAGCTATAGACAAAGGATTTTTTAAAGAAGAAGGTTTAGATGTAAAAATAAAATTTGCAGGTAACGATGACCAGGTATTTGCCGCAGTTATAGGAGGAGAAGCTATATTCGGTATTGGTGACCCAGTATTTGCCGCAGTTGCTTACGAAAAGAGAAATATAGATGGTAGGGTAATAGGCTTAGTTGTAGGTAAGGTTGCTTTATGGGGGGTTACCAATAAAAAAGATATACCTGAGATAAAAACGTATAAAGATTTGGACGGCTTAACCATAGGCACCTTCCCTGCCCCATCAACAACTTACACAATTATTCGTAATATAATAGAGCAGAATAAACTGAATACGCGTATCAAACAAGCGCCTATAGGTTCACAACTTTCCCTATTAGAAAGAGGAGCTGCGGATGTTGTAATGTTATTAGAACCTTCTGCCTCCATAGCAGAAGTGGAGAAGGGGTATAGAGTTGTTATGTCAATGCCACAGTTATGGGGAAGTTTTGCCTTTACGGGTATTACAACTACCGGTGATTGGATAAAAAGAGAGCCTGAAACAGTAGAAAAGTTTATAAGGGGTATGCAAAAAGCTCTTGATTACATATATACCAATCCTGAAGGAGCTAAAGAAGTAGCTCATAAGTTTCTACCTGAGCTAAGTAAACAAGTCATAGACAGAGCTGTTAGCCGATTAATAAGGGATGAAGTGTTCCCCAGAAAAGTAAAAGTGGATATGGAAGGATGGAAAAAAGCTCTTCAAATTAGGAAACAAGTAGGAGATATACAATCTATAGAAAAAGGCTTAAAAGTTGTTGACAATTCCTTCGCTGAAAAGGTTATAGGTAAATGAGGTGTCTGTGATGAATATGCCCATTTCAAACTACGAACAACTTAAAGTAGAAAATTTAATTAAGGACTATATACTTCCTAATGGAGAAGCGCTTAGAGTGCTCAATGGTCTATCTTTTGAACTTCATACGGGAGAGTTTTTGGTTATCTTAGGACCTAACGGATGTGGTAAGAGTACCTTAGTAAAAATACTCACCGGTTTAGAAAAACCTACTTCTGGGAAAATACACATACCTGGTGGTGTAAAGTCCATAGGCTATGCTCCCCAGCGGGAAATATTAATCCCTTGGAAAACAGTCTTAGAAAATCTTGAACTGGTTTGCAAAGTAAGAGATGTAGATATATCTACCGAGAAAATTAAACAAATTTTAGAATCTGTAGAACTTGGAGAATTTGCAGAAGCTTATCCCTATCAACTGTCAATAGGTATGAGACAGAAGATAAATGTTTTGAGGGCTATTTTAATAGCTAAAAAATGGTTAATACTTGATGAACCTTTTTCGGCAGTTGATGTGAATATGAGATTGCTATTAAACAGATTTACTAGAATAATAGTTTGGGCAGAAGATTACGTTAGTTCCAATTTCTCAGAAAATCTTGCCGAAAAGATAGCTTTACTTAGAAAGCTTAAGGAAAAAAATGAGCTTGGGATTTTATACATAACGCACTCCGTAGATGAGGCTATTATGATGGCTGATAGGATACTCATACTGACAAAACGTCCCACTAAGGTATATGATGAAATCAAAATTGAGTTTAGGGATGAAGAGGGTAAACCTATAGTTGACCCTCTTAAAAGAAAAGCTCATCCTAAATTTTCTGAGTATTTTTCTAAAGTCTGGAATAGATTTATGGAAGTATTTGAAGGTAAGGTGGAGAAACATGAGGTTGGAGTTCAAGTATAGTATTAAAACCTTAGGGCTTATAGTAATTTTCTTAGTTCTATGGCAAATTATTGCTCTTGATAAAGAAGTAGCAAATAAATTTTCTTCCCCTTTAGAAGTTTTATCTATTCTTTTTAAAGAACTTACTGAACAAGAATTCTGGAACCACATTTTCTATTCCTATAGGAATATAACTATAGGATTTATTTTGGGTAACTTCGTAGGAGCTCTAATAGGAACAGTATTATGGCTAAATGAGTCCTTAGGAAAAACCGTAAATCCAATACTTTTCCTGCTCTCCTCAATACCGGTATTTGCAATAGCACCTATGACCATACTGTGGTGGGGAACCGGTGACTTTGCAAAAGTTATGATAGTGTTTCTTCACGTATTTTTTGTGTCAGTATTTTATACCTATAGAGCTATTGGTCATATAAGAGATGAATTATTCACTTTCTATAAGAACTACATAGGCATGAATAATGTTCAAACTTTTATACATATAATTCTGCCTTCCTATATAATATGGTTTCCCGAAATGCTAAAGTTTACAGTTAACTTTGCTGTTCTCGGTGAATTTGTTGCAGAGTTTATAGTGTCCGATAAAGGTTTAGGACATTATATAATTAGAGCAACCGGATTATACGATGTTCCAAGAGTGATAGTGGGTATAATATTTTTGATGCTTTATTCAGTATTGATAAATCTCTTATTGAATATTTATAATTCTTATATAAGAAAGAAATTTTATTCAGGGGTTTAGATTTTCTTGGAGGGAGAGGTTGTGAGCAATATAAAAGTTCACGTTCATCAGGTGGGATTTGTTCCTATTTATATTCCCTTCTATATAGCTATGGAAAAACTTTCACAAAAGCTCGGCTGGGATATCGTTTATCATGTGGGT
>JALWJP010000074.1 GCA_026997215.1 Nanobdellati archaeon | reverse complement strand
TGTTAAGGGTGTAGTCTTTTAGCCATATGTATGCTAAGGATGCTATGGCTATTGTGAATACAACTAATAGAACCGAGCCTATTGTTGCTGAGATAGCTTTTTTGAGGTTTGGTTTGTTTTTAATTTCTAAAGAGAATAATTTTTCTGCCATAGAAAAATTAGGGCAGAAAAATTATTTATAGTTAACGGTTAATTTGATTAAAACGAATAAAATTTCTCACCAGCAAAAACAAATTTCTCATTTCCTTTATCTTTTCCTTTTCAATCCACTCCCATCTTTCGCATTTTTCGGGTTCTTTATTTATGAGTACTCCTGAAACCTTCTTGGCTTTAACAAAAACCGTTACATAATGTTTATCTATCTCTTCAAAATAGTCGTTTGTTACACCCACTACCTCAAAATCATCTACATCCAAATTTGTTTCTTCTTTAACCTCGCGCTTAGCACACTCCTCAAAACTTTCTCCATACTCTAAATGCCCACCAGGAAACTGCCAGGTGTTGTCTCCATGACTCTTTGATTTGCGTAAACCCATCAAAACTTTGCCATCCCTCTCAACTATAACAGCAACACCAACTCTTACTTCTTGTTGCATTTTTTCACCATTCTAAATGCTTCTCTATTCTCCATCGTGGTTTCGAGAAAGCGTCATCTGCTTTTATGGGCTCAATATTCTGTTTATAAAGATGCCAGGCAGCCATGCCTATCATAGCAGCATTATCTCCCAAATATTGATTTTCAACTCTTTTATATTCTATACCTCGATCCTCAGCCATATCCTTAAGCATGTCCTGTAATCTTTGGTTTAACGCCACCCCTCCAGTAAGTACAACTTGGCTTTTTTGAGTATACGCCAATGCTCTTTCAGCTACCTCCATTAGCATAGCAAAAGCATGTTCTTGAAACCCATAGCAAATATCCTCAACCTTCTCTTTTCCTTTTAGTTTAATAGCATAGGTAAGCAAACCAGAATAAGATAAATCCATACCTTTAACGGTGTAGGGCATCTCTAGAAACTTCGTTGCTTTTTTTGCATACTCTTCTATATATTTGCCACCAGGAAATCCAAAACCAAGTTCTCGTGCTAACTTATCCAGAGCATTACCTAAGGCTATATCTTCCGTTTCTCCATAAACAACAGGATAAAGATTATCCTTCAAAACAATAAGTTGTGTATTGCCTCCAGAAACATAAACATATAAAGCATCATTAACATTAGCAGTATAATTTGCAATAATGAGATGAGCAAAACTATGGTGTATAGGGTAAAGACTCAAAGAATTTCTTTTTGCAAACACATAAACAAAAGATCTTATTATTTGTAAAGGTGCTCCTAAACCAGGACCTGCAGAATAAGCAATAACATCTATATCTCTTATCAACATCCTACTCTTTTCCAAAGCTTTAAGCGTCAACTCTTTTATGAGAGAAGCATGATGCTCAGCAACATCTCTTGGCAACATACCTTGTGGTTGTTGAGTAGTATAAGAATCTTTCTCATTTGCTAATATCTTACCTTCTTCTATAATTGAAACGCCTAATGTATGAGCTGTTCCTTCAAATGCTAAAATCCGCATATAATGGTATATATCAAAAAGTATTTTAAAAATTCATAAGAAAATAACATTATGAAAAGTATTAAAATATATTTTTTGATAGCAACTATGATAATGTTTGTAGGATGTGTAAACAAATCACCCTCTTACACTTCTCCCCATAACTTAACTTACGAAATTCAATTAAAGAAAATACCTTTTAACCTTCTTAATACATCAGCATACAAAAATATTCTTATTTATGAGCATAATAACACAAACTACCTTGTTTATAACTTAAATTCCACTCCACCTTCTTTTATAAACTACACAGCAATTATTCGTAACAAATGTCTTGAAATCAATGTTTCTTTAAAAAACAATATGTCGTCTAAAAAAGACTATATTACTTTGTTGGTCGTGGAAACCAACATTAAATGTGTAAAGATAAACGGAGTTCAAAAAGAAATAACCAACCCTAAAGAATGTTATAAAGATGCAGATTGTATCCACAAACCATCTCCTTGCCACACCAGTGCGCAAAATTGTATCCCTTATTACCTTATATCAACCAACATATACGATCTTGTGAAAAAATGGGAAAAAGAATTAATAGTATGCACTATGGAATGTAGACCTTGTTTGCAATGTAAATGCATAGAAGGTAAATGCGTAAGCGAGAATATAGAAGGATGCTGTTAAATTTATAAAATTAACTCATAAAATAATAAATGTGGTGAATGTTTATGGTAGAATGCAAAGTTGTGATTAATGATCCTAAAACAGGAAAAAGCTATCAAAAAGTTATCGATGATAAGAAATTGAAAACCCTCGTAGGTCTAAGAATAGGCGATGAATTTGATGCAGGTTTAATAGATTTGCCCGGTTACAAGCTAAAGATAACCGGTGGTAGCGATAGAGACGGTTTCCCTATGAGACCGGGCGTGCATACAACAGCACGAATTAAAATATTAGCTTCTGGTGGAGTTGGCTATAACCCTCCTGAGAAAGGTGTAAAAAGAAGAAAAAGTGTAAGGGGAGAGATCATAGATATGGACATAGCTCAAATAAATGCTATTGTTGTTAAGGAAGGAAAGCAAAAACTTGAAGAGATTTTCGGTAAAGGTGGTGAAGGGGAAGGAACTGGTCAATAAGAAAACTTTACGGGTTCAAAAACTCCCTACTCATTATCATAACTTATTCTGCATATTTCTAGAAACCTCTTTAGCATAATAAGTCTTTTGTAAATTAATATAGTAGCATAGAAAAATCTAAAAAGCTTAAATCAATTATTTTTCTTCAACACCAGACTCCATAATCCCTGGTGACCATTATCCTTTAGAATATAGGCTAGTTCGTGGTAACTATAAATCACCTTGTTCGCCCGTAACCTTTCATTTCCAACGCTTATTCTTAAATGAGCGTGTTGCATCATTGGTGCATCCCAATAACTATCTCCTATCGCAATAATAAAATCAGGAGAAGTTTTTTTGATAAGCCTCCTCGCGTATTGTTCTTTATCTTCAGGAAAAAGGAAACTCTTATATCCCATTACTTTACCGTTTTCATCATACTCTAATTCGCTGAAAGAATAATGTTTTATCCCGAAGTTCTTTGCAAGGGCTTCGACTCTCTCCTTTATGCCAGAAGAGGCTATTGCAAAAACAA
Source organism: Nanobdellati archaeon (assembly GCA_026997215.1). Classification (GTDB taxonomy): domain Archaea; phylum EX4484-52; class EX4484-52; order EX4484-52; family JAADEF01; genus JAADEF01. Next base: position 15,095 of record JALWJP010000074.1, on the reverse strand, counting down.
TATCCTTATATGTAGCACGCAGCATTTCCAAAAACTCTGGAAAACCCTCGAATACTCTATATTTATTCATAATATGCTTCACATCCTCTTCATAAATAGGAGAATTAGAAAGAAGAATATTCAAGTTTTTAAGATATTTCTCTTCATTTATCTCGCCAGACACATATTGGGAAAACAACGATTCGCCTTGCTCAACTATTCCTCCATAATAATACAAATCATAAAATGAGTTCTCTGGTGTAATAGTACCGTCCATATCACTTAATACTAAAACCTTCTTAGGATGATGCATAAATTAAAGTAATTAAAAATCACTTTTAAAATGTTTGATATCTTGGTCCTTATTCCACTTAAACTCCTATCTTACCTCTTTTCAAGCCTTTCCTCCATCTCAGCAATCTTGAACCTCGTTTTTATAACAGTATCGGGATTTAAGGATATACTATCGATACCTTGCTCAACTAGGAACTGCGCAAATTCTGGGAAATCTGACGGCGCTTGACCACAAATACCTATTTTCCTTCCGTTGCGTTTAGCTCCTTTTATAGCCATGCCTATAAGTTCTTTTACCGCTTCATTTCTCTCGTCATATACATGAGAAACCAAAGCAGAATCTCTATCAACACCTAAAGTAAGTTGAGTTAAATCATTGCTTCCAATGGAGAAGCCGTCGAAATACTTCGAAAACTCATCAATTAAAATAACATTGCTTGGGATCTCAACCATAACATAAACCTCTAACCCATTAACACCGCGCTCTAAGCCGTACTCCTTCATGATCTCCAAGACTTTTCTACCTTCCTCTATTGTTCTGCAAAAAGGAATCATAGCTTTAACATTCACTAATCCCATCTCATCTCTAACCTTCTTAATAGCTAAAAGCTCTAAACCAAATGCTTCTTTAAATTCGTTGCTATAATATCTACTTGCCCCTCTCCATCCTATCATTGGGTTTTCTTCAGAAGGTTCATAAAGATAACCGCCTATGAGGTTGCGATACTCATTACTCTTGAAATCACTAAACCTTACAATAACATCTTTAGGATAAAACGCAGCTGCTATTAAAGCAATACCTTCAGCCAATTTATCAACATAAAACTGCACTTTATTCTCGTATCCTTTAGTTTTCTCATCTATTTTAGCTATAAGACCTGGTTCTTTTCCTTCTTCCTTTAATTTTTCATAATCTAACAAAGCCCTCGGATGTATACCTATATGAGAATTAATAATGAATTCTTCCCTCGCCAATCCAACACCATCATTAGGCAGAAAACTTAAAGAGAATGCTTGTTCCGGATTGGCTACGTTCATCATAACTTTTGTTTTAGTTTTAGGTACAGAATTTAAATCTATCTCCTTAACTTCGTAACGTAAAACGCCTTCATAAACATAACCTTCAGTTCCTTCAGCACAACTCACAGTTACCTCTTGTCCTGTTTTTAACACCTCTGTTGCATTACCTGTACCAACCACCGCTGGTATGCCTAATTCTCTACTCACTATTGCAGCATGACTGGTCCTACCTCCTTTATTAGTGACAATAGCAGCAGCTATTTTCATAATAGGTTCCCAATCTGGATCGGTCTTATCAGTAACTAAAACTTCACCTGGTTGAAATTCATGTATACGAGAAACGTCCTCTATAACTCTCACTTTACCCGTGGCTATTTTATCTCCTACACTCAAACCCTTGACTAATATTTTGCCGTGTTCTTTAAGTTCATACTGCTTAATAACATTACGGTTTTTCTGACTTTGCACTGTTTCAGGTCTTGCTTGCACGATATATAATTTATTTTCTATACCATCTTTAGCCCACTCAATATCCATAGGCATATCTCTTCCATACTTTTGAGAATAATGTTCTTCTATAATCATACCCCATTTAGCTAAAGTTAAGATCTCCTCGTCATTTAAAGCAAAACTATTGCGTTCTTTTTCAGTTGTCTCAACATTTTTTGTTGGCTTTAAACTATCCTCCGTATAAATCATCTTAATCTCTTTAGTACCTAACTGCTTAGAGATTATAGGTTTAAAGCCTTTCTTCAAAGTAGGTTTAAAAACATAATATTGATCTGGATTTACTGCTCCTTGAACTACGTTTTCCCCTAATCCATAAGCAGCATTAATCAAAACAACGTCTCTAAAACCTGTTTCAGTATCTAAAGTAAACATAACACCACTTGCGCCCTTATCACTCCTTACCATTTTTTGTACTCCAACAGACAAAGCTATACTAAAATGATCAAAACCCTTATCTTCCCTATAACTTATAGCTCTATCTGTAAACAAAGAAGCAAAACATTTCTTAACTGCATCCAATAAAGCATGTTTGCCTTTAATATTAAGATATGTTTCTTGTTGTCCTGCAAAACTTGCATCAGGTAAATCTTCTGCTGTTGCCGAACTTCTAACAGCAACATCCACAGCCTCTGCATTATACTCCGCAGATAACTTATCATAAGCCTCAAATATCTCGTTTTTTAGCCTTTCGGGAAACTCAGCATGCAAAATCACCTCCCTAACTTTAGCACCTCTCTCCCTTAGATTATTAACATCACGAGTATCGAGATCTTTCAATATATCCTTTATTTTTTCTATTAATCCGTTCTCTTTCATAAAATATCGATAAGCAGTGGCAGTAATGGCGAACCCATTAGGTATATTAATACCTTTAGGAACTAAATTCTGATACATCTCTCCCAAGGAAGCGTTCTTCCCACCTACTAATTTAACATCACCTACGCCAACTTCCTCAAACCATAGGATTAACTTTGATTCTTTAGAATCGTTCACAGATATCACCTTTATGAGTTAATATTAGTCGCCAACATAGATACATTTACCTCCTCCACCTTGTTGGCTTTCTTTCCATTCACATCCTGGAGTATTATCACAAACATTTTTGTTTACTAAAGCAGCACATCTTAAATCTCCAGAATTGAATTGATCTGTTGTTTCACTTGCTTTTTCGCCCAAACCCCCTATAGTACCGGTAGTCATAGTTACTATAGCAATAGCTATAATTAATAGCACAACGATGGTAACAACAACAGCAATAGCAGTATTTAAACCTTTCCTAGCCATTTTAGCCCACCTCATAAAATTATTACTTCTGCATCTTCAACCTTCTCTTTAAATATGCGCGGGTCTTTCTCCAGCCCCTCTAAATAATTATAATGCATCGGTATCACAACTTTTGGCTTTATGATTTCAACCGCTTCCTTTGCCTCATCCTCATTCATAACATATATTCCAGAAATAGGTGCAAAAAACACATCTACTAATCCATTTAACTTCTGCATCTCAGGTATCACATCTGTGTCTCCTGGATGGTAAAATACAACATCATTTAGTTTAACCAAGTATCCTACTCCTAATCCCCTTGGATGATAAGGTTTATTTATATTGTAAGCAGGTACTGCTTTAATCTCGACATCATTAATTGTTTTAGTCTCGTTTTCCTTCATCTCCTCTACTTTAAATCCCCTTTCCTTTAACTCTTTAGCACATTTACTATTATAGGGAACAACAATCACGCTTTGAGAATCATATATTTTTTTTATTAAGTCAGGGGAGCAATGATCAAAATGTTCATGAGTAACTAAAATAATGCTGCCCTTTTCTTCATATTCCTCGCTATCAGGATTAGCATAAGCATCTATAAAAATAATTTTGTTGCCATGCTTTAATTTTACAGAAGCGTGTCCTATCAAACACACTCGTATGCCTTTATAATCAAAACACCCCATATATTCTTTAAAGTTTAAACTTGCATATATATTTTATGATCACACCCACAGACATAAAAAAATACTATTTAACCCCTGGAATTTTAGAGGAAATTATGAGAGTAGGTGAAGGAAGAGAAGTAGTACCCGTATTTAAAGCTAAATTTTATGGTAGAAGGCCTAGCTACATGCCTTATATCACTGACTATAAAATAGCCGTGACCTCCGGAGCAACATCTTTTCATATGTCAGTAGAAAAGTGGAAAAATGTAAAAGATCTGGAAAATGCTGCAGATAATAAATATAAATTAGATGAGTTAAGAGTTGGTTGGGACCTAATTTTTGATATTGATGCCAAAAAAGGGCTAGAATATGCTCAAATAACTGCAGAAGAAATAATAAACTTCTTGAAGGATAGAGATGTTGAAAACATATACATAAAATTTTCCGGGAGTCGCGGATTTCACATAGGCATTAATGGGAATGCATTACCAAACCCTTTTTTGAAAAAACCTATTGCATCACACTATCCCGAACTACTTCACAAAATAGTATTTTATATTAAAAAAAGCATAGAAAGTATACTTAAAGAAAGATTTAAAGAGATAGATAAAAAAGCAGACAACATAGAAGATTACGTGGAAATAGAAGGTAATTGGTCTTATCGCCATCTTTTTAGAGCACCTTACTCTTTAAATGAAAAAACATGGTTAATAAGCATACCTTTATTTTATTATCAATTAAAAAAGTTTAACAAAGAGTTAGCAACAATAGAAAACTTTAAAGGAGTTCGCATAAAATTCTTAGAAAAATGGAAACCCGAAGAATTAGAACTATTATGCTATGAAGCAGTAGATTTTGTAGAAAGTACTAAATACAAAGATGAATGGAATAAACAATTAGAGAGCCTAATTAAAAAAAGAATAAAAGGGTATGATGAAGTTAACACAGAAATTAAAAAAGCCAAAGCTAAAGTTATAAGGGCGCATGGTAAAATATACATCGAAGAGGATTTCTTTCCTCCGTGCATTAAAAACATACTTTCTGGGTTGGAAGATGGAAGGAAAAGAGGTTTGTTTATTTTGCTTAATTTTCTCCACAAAATGGGATGGAGTTATGAGCAAATAGAGCAAAAAATTCATGAATGGAATAAAAAGAATAAAGAGCCGCTCAAAGAAAGCTATGTAAAAGCGCAACTCAATTATTTTAAAAAGAACATTCATAAAATAGAAGAGATACCTCCTCCTAATTGCGATAATTTAGATTATTATAAAGATTTAGGGGTGTGCGTAAAAGAAAAAGATAAAAGATGTATAGACATTAAAAACCCGATAGTATATGCTTACAAACAAAAATACAAAGAGGCGAAGAAAAATGACAAGAGTAATATTAACAGGAACACCGGGCGTGGGAAAAACAACAGTAGCTAAACTTTTAGCCAGTAGGTTAAAATATAAATATGTCTCGCTTAATGATGAAATCTTTAAAAGAAAAGCATACAAAGAATATGATAAAGAAAGAGAAAGCTATGTCATAAATATTAAACAACTTGAAAAAATATGTGAACAACTTCCAAAAAACAAGGTAATCATAGAAGGGCACTTAGCTCATTACTGCAAAGGAGACATAATCATAGTGTTAAGATGTGCTCCAGTTAAGTTGAAGCAACGGATGAGAAAAAAAGGCTTTAATGCAAAAAAGATAGATGAAAATCTGCAAGCTGAGATTTTAGATGTAATACTACAAGAAACATATGAATTATGGGAAGAAGGATACTATGAAGAAGTATATGAAATAGATACAACCGATAAAAAGCCTGAAAGAATAGTTACAATTATTCTTAAAATTTTGAATGATAAAGAATATGCAAAAAATTATTTGCCTGGCAGAATAGATTGGACTAATGAGTTACTAGAGAAGGGATTATGATGAATATAGTGAAAGAAGTGGATGAAAAGATAGCTAAGATAAAGAAGCAATATGCTGTGTCCAGACTCATAGAGGCAGTGAATGAAAAGGACGAAAGAGAAAAGTTTTTTAAGAACGGATATAAGAAAGAACCTGTATTTAAGTATGACCCACCAATTATTCCTTCTTACAAATATATTGATGAGATTGAGGAAATGATAAACTCCTTACCTTCTAATTTTCTTCCATTATATGAAGATTATCCTCAACTTTTAAGGAATATCTTTGCCATAATAGAGAATTTAGGAAGTAGTGAGGTTAAAAAAATTTCAACTAAAATCTATGGCAAACCTTCAAATCATACTCTAAAAGAAGCGAGAAAAATTGTTGATGCTGGGGTTGTAAAAGAGTCTGAGCCAAAAATTATGTCAGCAGAAACACTACTCAACATATTCAAGGACACACTTGAAGTGTATTATAAAGTAAACGATTGGAAAATTGAGTTAACAGATAAATACGCTACTACCGTTTATCCTGAATCAAAACTCATTAGTATTAACAAGAATAGAATATTTGGATTAAAAGAAGTTAAAAGATTAGTAAATCATGAAATTAAAGTACATGTTCTTAGAACCATTAATGGCTATGAGCAAGGTTTTCAAGTTATGGGACTTGGATTACCACATTATCTAAAAACAGAAGAAGGTTTAGCAATATTTATGGAGAAAATCACGGGAGTACTTGACCTATATGCTTTAAAGTTAAGATCCGCTCGCGTTATTGCTGTAGATAAGATGCTTAAGAATTATAGTTTTGTGGATGTATTCAATGAGATGAAAGAGTACGGCTTTGAGGATGAAGTAGCGTGGAATATAACATATAGAGTGTTTAGGGGAGGGGGTTTTACAAAAGACTATATCTATCTTGAAGGATTTTTCGAAATCGAGAAATTTGTAAATAAAGAAGGTTTGAAAAGCCTCAAGGACTTATTTGTGGGCAAAATCGGCTTACAACATTTGAAATATATTCGAGACCTAATGAATGAAGGAATGATATTATCGCCACGTTATCTTCCAGAGGAATTAGAAAATACTTAACGAGCTCTTACAACAACACTACCTATCTTAACCTTTGTTTGCCATCTATATGTTTTTATACGAGAACTCCTGCCAAATCCGCAAGATGCACAATAACCTTTTTGAATATGAAAACTTTTATTACCGCATCTTCTGCATATCTTATGCACTGGTTTATTACGTTTACCGAATGAAGGTTTACCTTTACTCATACTATAGCACCTTATTCAGCAGAGACATAAACAATAGAGTCTCCACGAATGAGTAAAGTATTTAATTTAATCACTTTATCATCATCCTGAAGTTCTGCGTTATCTAACCACAAATTTAAATGAATATCTAAAGCTTGTAATGTTCCGGTAATTTGTTTACCGTTCTTTAATACCACTAATACATTTTTACCCCTTGCCTTATTAAGAGCATCCAATGGTCTTTTCATACCAACACCTCGACTATAAAAAACTAATATAGAAAAAGTTTTAAAAAGTTTTAGAGCATAGCAAAATAAACCTTTATTTTTAAACTTTCTTAACATACCCATGGCGTGGTTGATAAATATCCCCCATCTTTTCTAATTTTGCAAGTAATTTTTCCACATCATCCATACCATGCTGCTTCGCAACTTCCACAATTTCTTCAATGGGCACCATCCCTTCAGGCAGTCTCTTCTCCATATCCTCTATAAGTTTAAGCAGAAGCATCATCTTGTTACGTTGAGATGTTGTAGTACCTGTTTCTATCCTGTCTATATCAAACACTCCTGTTTCAGGATCATATCCTAAAGTTTGCATAAATTCTTTGATAAGATTAATAGCTCGATTCACATCTCTTTTAGTCACTTTTTCGCTTAATCTTACTTTAGCAGATGCTTCTGCTAACCTTATAATTGCTTCTAATTGCCTTGTTGTAATAGGAACCGCTTTTACCTCACCTTGCTGATTATATTTATTACGTAATCCTACATAAAATTCCTCAATCATCTTTTCTGCTTGCTTCGTCATCTTAGGCTTGACATGTTTACGAGCATAAGAAATATATTTCCTAAAAAGATCTGGATCTATTGCAGGTTCTGTTTCTTCTGGTTCCTCGTGCATCTTTAATATGTGCTTAACCAATTTCAAATCTCTATCTTTATCGGGCCTATCCACTATGGGAAAGATAAGATCAAATCGCGAAAGAAGAGTCTCAGGCAAATCTATTTGTTCTGCTAAACTCGCAGCATAAGGATCAAACCTACCATATTTAGGATTAGCTGCACCCAAAATAGTTGTTTGAGCATGTAAGGTTGCTTGGACATTTGCTTTGCTTACCGTAACGGTTTGTTGTTCCATCACTTCATGCATAGCACTTCTATCCTCCTTCCCCATCTTGTCAAGTTCATCAATACATGCAATACCTTTGTTTGCTAATACTAGAGCACCTGCTTCTAATGCCCATCCCCTAACAAACTCATCCCTAACAACAGTGGCAGTTAATCCTGCACCTGATGCTGATTTACCCACAACATAACGGGCTTTAGGAGCTAAATTAGCAACATATTTCAAAATCTGAGATTTACCCGCACCCGGATCTCCTACTAAAAGAATGTGTATATCCCCTCTTGTTACCACACCATCTTTTCTTACTTTCCTCACTCCTCCAAAAAGTTGCAATGCTATGGCCAGTTTTATAGTTTCATATCCATAAATACTAGGTGCTATACTTCTTACTAACTTGTTGTATATCTCCGGATCCTTTGCAAGATCTTGAATCTTTTCTAAATCCTCTTCCGTGAGTTCTACTTCCTCAAACTCTTTTTCTATACTCTCCACATAATTAGCCTCTATATAAATATCTCTTCTTTTAGTCTCGCCTTTAACCTTAGGTAATGACATATCTTTAAGAATACCGTATATTCTTATTTTTCTACCTGGAATGATTTTCTTTTGAAATTTTGGATCTACTAAGTCATCACGTAGAAACACACCTATTTTTCGAGGTTGAGGATCCTCTCCTAACTCCTCTGGTAATTCTTCTACCTCTATTCTCTGAACATCCCTCATCTTTCGCTCAATAATTTCAAAGCCCTTTTTATTACCACACGCAGGACAAACTGCAGGTTTCTTAAGAGTTTCTTTTGTTTGAGCAACTGCTATCTTGTTACCGCAAACATTACACTCAAAGATCGCTTGAATTATCTCCGGTCTTACTTCAGAAGCTTGCTTTATTATACCATCTACCACAATAAACTTATGAAGATGAGCGCTCCGAATATTCCTTATCTCCACTTTTATGCTCTCGGGCAAATTAGTAAACCTTACTTTAAGATTCTTATCCCCTAACAAAGGATGATTACTTAAAGCATTTTCTGCTAAAGCTATGATTTCCTCGGGTTTATCGAGTAAGAGTTCCGCTACTCTTGCATCAAACTTATCTAATTCCTCATAATCTACCAAAGCACATCCTAATTCTTCAGAATATTCTAAAAGCTTAGATTCATAAGAACTAGTAAAAAAATTCTCAAAAATCTCGGTTATTTCTGCATAATCTAACTCATTCTTCTCATCATCTATAAATTCGTCATTCATACCTAATAAATAGTTAAAAATTTTTAAGAAAATTTAAGAGAACCTTATTCTCTAACTTTTAATACAGGCTTATCCTTACCTATGACAAAAACATAATCTTTTAAGGTTCTGATTTCTTCTCCACCTTCACCTTCTAAAACTATCCTATTGGGCTCTAAACCTCTAATATTAATTATCTCTTTAACTTTAGCAATCTTTCCCCTCCACCTACCACCTATGATCATCACAAGCATTCCTTCTTTTAAAGGTAAATGATCTAAAATCTTCTGACCATCTATTTCAAAAACTATGGTGTCTCCTACTTTATATTTATTACCTTCTTCATAATCCAAAAAGAAGTTTCTTCCATCGTGCAAAGTCAATTGAATTCTTCCCTTTTTAGCTAACTTTTTAAATCTTATTTTTCCCATTTTCTTCTTTGCATCACTCGCATCTATTTTAACAAGGTTTAATAAACCCCTGTTATCATATACTACTCGGTATTTCTCACCAGTAGCAGTAACTTGTAAAACGTCCATTAAACCTACAGGTGTTTTAATATCTCTACTTGCTTTTCCATCTATGAGAAACATACCTTTCCTTGCTGCTTTCCTTGCCTCTTTATAACTCAAAGCATAACCTAAAATATCTCTAATTATATGGCCAAGAGGTATTGACTCTCTTTTAGGATGCTTACCTGGTCTAGGAGAGATAGCAAAAGTACTTACTTTTTTTGGTACTCTTATATGTTCACTCGCAACTAATCTTTTCAAATGCATGTCATCACCTTAATCATTCTTTAAATCTTTTTTTATCTTCAAGGTTAAGATCAATAATCATTAAATTTGAAGGATGTAAAGGTATGTGCTTTTCCTCTCCTTTAACATTTTTTCTTTTAGCTACATCCACATAAACACGCAATTTTTTAGTCATAACTTTTATAACCTCTCCTACTTGACCTTTAAAATCACCTCTTAGAATCTTAACTTTATCGCCCTTTCTTATAACAACGGCATTCTTTTTTAATTTTTCTTTTAAATCTTTTGATAGCATCGCCTTTAGCATTTTCCTCTTAATATGTAAAGGAGCATTATACACATATTTTCTCTGTTTAGAAGGATCTTTGCTGGATTTCCATGATCTACTCCACTTAGTTGCATGTTTCACAATACGCATCATAAAACCACCTTAAACAATGATTCTGGCTATTTTCCCTATAGTAGGGAATCTTTCTACAGCCTCTCGTGCAACAACCTCTTTTACTTCTTTTCCTTTAGGCTCTAATTTATCAGTCATTAAAACAACAGCATTATCCTCAAATTTAACTGTAATGCCGTTAGGTCTCTTATAAGGCATGCGTTGCCTTACAATTACAGCTGGAAAAACCTCGTTTCTAATTTTTACATCACCTTTCTTAACAGTTACTATGACTACATCACCTACACCGGCTTTAGGAATGCGGCGTCTTATCCCTTTATAACCTTTAACAGCTATAACTTCTACTTCTTTTGCTCCGGTGTTATCTATACACTTTAATCGTGCTCCCACATTAATACCGCGAGTAACATTAGAGGATATTGCCTTCACTTCACTCACCTAACTTTTCTATTACAACAAACGATTTGGTCTTGCTGATAGGTTTGGTTTCTCCGATCCTCACTACATCTCCTGGTTTTAACAATATACAAGGAGGAACATGAACCGTTACTTTGGTTTTAGCACGCATGTATCTCCTATACTTTTTAGATTTTTTAATATAACTCCACTCAACCACGGCCGATTTACCCATACGTGTTGACACTACTTTACCAACAAAAATTCTTCCTCTTATTTTGATATGGCCGTGCCATGGACAATTAGGATCATTACAAACCTCTTTAGGAGGAGTAGCATCTATACCTATATCTCTCACTTTCTTATTCAACTCTGTTTTTTCTACTGATGTGCTCATTCTAACTCACCACAACACTTTATAAGGTTTAGGCAATCTTTTTTTAATACGTTCTTCTGGCCTTCCAATTAAAATATTACCATAAATTTTAATAATCTTCCCATATAACCTGAATTTGAACCAAGTACCTTTCTTTACAACTCTCTTTTTTTTACCCTCGCAATCAATTAAAAAGGTGTTGCGAGTTTCATCAATAACCTTGCACCACTTTAATTTAAGGTTATCACCAACTGCCCGTGATTCTAAAATCATAACATCTTTACCTATCAAAGGCAACCTAAAATAATCTTCTGAACGAATCTTATCCAACTTCGATGCTGTCCTCATTAAAACCTTCCTCAATAAGTAGTTTCCTAACCTTGGACAAATGATTACCCTGTAATTCTATTCTTTTATCTTTATATGTTCCTCCACATGCGAGTTTTTTCTTAAACTTCTTAAGTAGTTTTTTAACATCAGTAAGTTTATCATCTATGCCTTCTATAACTGTAACAAACTTTCCAAACCTCTTTTTCTCCACATATATCTTAATTTTTACAGTTTCTTTGGATAATGTCTCGCATATGCATAAATCCTTAGGTAAACCACACACATTACATACTTCTTCTGCAGTCATAACTATGAACCCTCAATATTATAATTTTAATCCGTGCTTTTGATAAAGTAACATTTTTATTCTAGCAATTTGTCTTTTATATTTTTTTATAATAGAGGGGTTTTCACTACTTACTCCTGAAGTCAATTTTGCTTTTTCAGCCATTAACTTTTTTTGAATTTCATGCAGTTCCTTTATCAAATCCCCTTTATTTTTTTCCATTAAAGCATTAAAATCTTTACTACCCATGATCATTCACCTTTGTTAGATGATTTCTTTACACCACCTCTTCGTCGAGGCATACCTCTTTTTTTGGATCTAAAACCCTTACCCTTTCTAGGGCGATACGATTTATCATGAGACTTTTTAGTTTCTTCTTTCGTTTTTTCTTTATCTTTAATTACTTTTTCCTTTTCTTCTTCAGAATCCTTTTCTGAAGATTCTTCTGTAATTGATTTTTCCTCTGTTTTTTCAACTTTTAGCTCAGCAATATTCTTCTCAAGTACCGAAACTTCAGGTAAAGAAACCATAATCGCAACCTTAATACCTATTTTTCCTGGTTTTAGAACAACATAATCTTTAGCTTTATCTACATTTTCATTAGCAGGTTCACCACATTTTTTCAAATAACCTATTCTAAATACTTCTGATCTTGCTCTTTCACCACTCAACTTACCACTTACTCTAATTTCCGCACCATAAGCTCCTGCTTCCATTATTTTTCTTAAGAACCTTTGAACTATTGCTCTATGTTTTTTACCTCTTTCTAACTCTTCCCCTATTCTTCTCGCCACAATAGCAGCATCTAACCAAGGATTTTCAACTAACCGCACATCAATATAAGGTTTAAATAAACCATACTCTTTTTCTAAAATCTCAGTAAGTTGATCTATTTTTCTACCCCCTCTCCCTATAATAAAACCAGGTTTGGCACAATACACTATAACATGAGTATTTAACGGCGTTCTATGAATATCTACATGACTTATTTGAGCCTTCTTTAACTCATTTCTTAAAAATTCTTTTACTTTTAAATTCATCATAGCCTGTTGAACAAACTTCCTTTCGATCATTGCTCTCTAACCTCCCCTAAAACATATATATTAGTACTTTTTGCTTTTTGACCTCTAAATCTTGACCTTCGAGGTCTATAAAAAGTAGAGGCTTTGGAAACCGAAACATACTTGATGTAGATTTTATCAGCATCCATCCCCTTATATTCACCGTTTTTAATCAAAGTATTGAGAAGATTCTTAATCTCCTTGGCAGCTTTAACAGGATAACGTCCTCCTGCCAAATTACCAGTTTTATGTCCTGCTCCTTCAGTATACCTCTTAAAAGGAATTGCATATCTCTTTTTAATAACTGCATCTAATAACTTTACAGCATCAACTGCTTTTTTTCCTCTGATATGTACAAGTATTTCTCTTACATCTTTAGGACTTACCCTTCTATAAGTAGTAATAGCTAAAACATGTTTTTCTGGTTCATATAATTTACCAAAAGGATGACCTGCCATTTGACTCACCTTTTCATCACTTCCTACCCACATGCTTTGTAGATCGTGTTGCACCAATACCAGGACCGGAATGTTTAGGAACTTTTCTAGTTAAGGAAAATTCCCCTAATCTATGACCTATCATTTCAGGTCTTATTTTTACAGGCACGTACTCTTTACCATTATAAACTCCTATGGTTTTACCCACAAAACTTGGTAAAATAATCATATCCCTTAAATGAGTTTTAATAAAGGCACCTTCTTTTGCATTTTCAACCTTTTTAATAAATTTAAGCTCGTTATCCTTAAGACCTCTTAATATTTTCCTCCTAACTCTTGATTCAAATAACATAGCAAGTTCTTTAAGATCCATTTTTTGAAGTTCTTCCAAAGTTTTTCCTCTATATCTGAACTCTCTAACCATCACATCACCTTAATCATAATTCATAATTTACCTTTTCTAACTCCTGTTCTTTTTGCAGCAATACTACCAACTTTTCTTCCAGGAGGAGCGTTTCGTGCAGAGGTCTTAGGAACACCTAAATTACTACCTCCAAATTTATGATCTATGGCATTCATTGCTGTTTTAGAGGTTATAGGATATAATTTATTTCTAGCTTTCATAGCATGATATTTATTACCTGCTTTAACATAAGGCTTAACTGAAATATCACCGCCAGCAGCAACACCTATAGTTACACGAGCATCAGGATGCAATGCTTTTAACTTTTTAGAAGGTAATTTAACAACTGTTTTATTAGCATCATGAGACAACACAACTGCATAACTTCCTGCGGTTCTTACGAGTTTCCCTCCATCATAAGGATTAATCTCTAAATTAAATACTGCAAAACCTTCAGGAACATTTTTAACAGAAATCACATTACCTATACCAACATCATCATGATCTCCTATTTTAATATTCATACCCACATACATACCTTCAGCAGCCGGAATATGCATTTCCCTTCCATCCTCTAACAAAACTTTCGCCAATGGAACATTTCTGCCTGGATCATCTATTAAATCAACAACTTTACCTTGCACCATGCCCTCTACATAAAGGTAACGAGTATCAGCTTTATACCTATGACTTGGAGCTTTATAAGTAGGTGATCCTCTACCTCTCCTCTGACTTATAATGCGCTTTCCCATCTCTTACACCTTTACTACATCATACCTAATTGAGTAGCTACATCTTCTGCCTTGTATTGAGGCATTAAAGACACATAAGCTTTTTTTCTACCCTTCCTATCTATAAGAGTATTAACTTTTTTAACTTTAACTTCAAAAATACTTTCTACTTCTCTTTTAATCTGAGATTTATTGGCTTTAATATCAACCACGAAAACCAAGGTGTTTTTAGTAGTTACATTATCTATGGCTTTTTCAGTAAGCATTAAATGTTTTAAATATTTAAATGGCTTAAAGTTCTTTTTTTCTTTCTTTTTTGATTTTTCACTCTTTAGTTCCTTTTTAATAGAAGAATCTTTACTTTTAGATGGTTCTTTTCCTTTTAATTCCTTTTTAACTCTTTTCTTACTCTCCAAATTACTTTTCCCTTGTGAATTAGTATCACTCATATCTTCTCACCATATTTTTCCTGCAGTTTTGTCAAAGCATTTTCTGTGTAAATCACTAACCTCGGATATTGACCTGAAGGAGCTAAATATTTGATATTAAGGTAATCGTAATAAACAACATCAATTCCTGCAATATTTGATGCAGCTCTAAATAAGCGAGACTTAGGATTAGCAGTAACTATTAAAGGACCTACTTTTCTTTTATAT